>CANMQR010000186.1 GCA_947499925.1 Neisseriaceae bacterium | reverse complement strand
GTGGCAATATTTCGCGATGATGCGGGGCCGTTTGTTTATGAAATCGATAGCCAAAATAAAATATTTAAAAAACGTATCGTAACTGGTAAAATGGTTGGCGATCTATGGGTTGTTGATAGCGGACTTACTGATGGTGAAAAAGTTGTTGTTAATGGTGGACTAAAAGTCAATGTTGACGATAAAGTTGTTATTGACTCTACTAGTAATCAAAGTGTAGCTTCAGCAACTAAATAAAAATATAACCATCTAAGGTTTAAATATGTTTTGCCGATTTTTTATCTTAAGACCAGTTTTATCAGTAGTTGTCTCAATTGTTATTGTGATAGCTGGTCTAGTTTCAATGTACGCATCCCCGATAGAGCAATACCCAAATATTGTTCCACCATGCTTAAATATATCAGTAAATTTCCCTGGAGCTGATGCCGAAACGATAGCTAATGCGGTTGCAGCGCCAATAGAAGATCAAATGTCAGGTGTTCCTGGAATGATCTATATGCAATCAGCAAGTGCTAATGGTAGTAGCTCAATATCTCTAAATGTTTATTTCCAAGTAGGAACTGATTTAAAGTCAGTAGAAGCTGATGCCCTAAACCGGATTAATACTGCATTACCACAATTACCTACTCAAGTACAAGCTCAAGGTGTTGTAATGCGGATGAAGAATCCTGATTTATTCTTAGTGGTGCCGTTTTATTCTGAAGATGGCAATCCTGATCTACTCTATATTAGTAACTATGTTCAGCGGTATATTTATCCAGTTTTATTACAAATTCCGGGGATTGGGGTTATTACAATTGTAGGGCAACGTCAGTTTGCAATGCGTGCTTGGCTTGACCCGAATAAAATGTCATATTACGGTATTGGTGTTGCTGATATTAAAAATGCTATTAATGACCAAAATTGGCCATGGGCAATTGGTATGAATGCTATGGAACCAATGGTAGGGCTAGATCAAAAATATAACTATATGATCAATTCTCCAGGCTATATGACTGATGAGTCTCAGTTTCAAAATATTGTTCTAAAAGCAACTGAGAGCAGTGCTCAAGTTGTGAGACTTAAAGATGTGGCGCGTGTATCATTAGATGCCCAATCATATAGTACATTTTTTGAACCATTCTCCCGTAATTTAAAAACTGGAGTGATGGAAAAGCACAATGCTGTGGGTATTGCTATTTATCTTGTACCCGGTGCTAATCAAATTCAAGTTAAGCATGATGTTAATGCAGCCCTTGACTCTATAAGTAAGCATTTACCTGCAGGGATAAAATACTACTATCATTATGATTCTTCAGAATTTGTTCTTTTATCAATTCAGGCCGTAATTCAAACACTATTGATAGCATTTGTATTGGTATTCATGGTTGTGATGCTATTTATGCAAAACCTTAAAGGTACTATTATTCCTGTTCTTGCAATACCTGTAGCAATTATTGGTACTTTTGCAGGGACTTACGCCCTTGGATTTTCAATTAATACTCTTACATTATTTGGAATGGTATTGGCTATTGGTATTGTTGTTGATGATGCAATTGTTGTATTAGAAAATGTCGAGCGTTTAATGAGGGAAGAAGGGTTAAATTCGGTTGATGCAGCAATTAAATGTATGGTTGAGGTAGCTTCTCCAGTAATTGCAGTAGTTGCAGTATTAAATGCAGTATTTGTGCCAGTTGCGTTCTTAGGTGGCTTTAGTGGCGTACTTATGAAACAGTTTGCTGTTACTATTGCGGTTTCAACTCTACTATCAGGTGTAGTAGCACTAACTCTAACCCCAACTCTTTGTGCTTTAATGCTTAAAAATGCTAAACATGGTAGTGATAAAACCTTGCCAAAATTTAAACCATTACTCTTATTACAAATATTCTTTGATAAATTCAATATCTATTTTGAAAAACTTCTTAATCAATACATGGTGGTAGTAACACTTGTCATTGATAATTCCAAAATTGCACTCTCAATTTGGTTTGGTGTAGTAATAGCTGTTATAGCGGCATTTATTCATATTCCAACTGCGCTTGTGCCTCTTGAAGATATGGGGTATTATTATAATACTCAGCATGTTAATAATGCAGGCTCTATGGCATATAATCTGCAACAAGCAGAGTCGGTGTCACGTCAAATACTAAAATTACCAGCAATTAATCGCGTTGCGATTTTAGGTGGGATTGATACTGTTGATAATAGTGCTACTAAGACCAATACTTCGACTTTAAGTATTATTCTAGATGATTATACTAAACGCCCAGCTAAAGATAGCAGTGTTGACGATATGATTGCGGCAACCAATAAAATTGTTGCAGCAAATAAAAATATTACTGGGTTTGCATTTAATCAACCGCCGATTCGTGGGATGAGTACTACTGGTGGTGTTACTTTTTATCTTCAGGCAAATTTACCACTAACAGTTGAACAAATCTATGCTGATTCGGTAAAACTAACTCAGTATATGCAAAAGAATTATCCAGAGGTTGCTATGGCAGCGCAGTTTTATAATATTGCCACTCCTGAAATGGATGTGAAAATTGATCCTGCAAAAGTATATCTCTATGGTTTGACTTATGCTCAAGTATTTAATACTTTACAATCAGTTTTTGGAACTTATTATATAAATTATTTCACCAAATGGGAAGATTTATGGTGGGTAATTCTACAGGGTGACTATAAATTTAGAAATACTCCTGAAATGTTAAATACTACATATATCAAAAACACCTCTGGTAAGATAATTCCGGCAGGTAGTGTTGCAACCCTACAATATAGAAATAGTGCTGAAGTAGTTACGAGGCTTAATGATTTCCTAGCAAGTCAAATAGTAGTTAATCCATCTAAGGGGCATACTTCTGGTGAGATTATGAATATAATTCGTGATGCTGTACCGAAGGTTCTGGGTAAAACTTATACAATTAGTTGGTTTGGCCCATCATATCAACAGGCTATTGCTGGAAATACTGCTGTTATTGCTTTTACTTTGGGTATAATAATGGTGTTCCTGATTCTAGCTGCACTTTATGAG
>CANMQR010000185.1 GCA_947499925.1 Neisseriaceae bacterium | reverse complement strand
CAGCTAATAGATAATCAGGAGGGTTTAGATAAGTTAATTAAGCCTTCTTATATAGTAGTTGAGCCAAATAATATAAATGAGTTACGCTCTAAATTTCCTAAGCTTATAGTTATTAGAGATTTTGCAGGTTGTAGTTTTGAAACATATTTAGCAAATATTATTCATCCAGAATTACTAAACCAAAAGCTAAAGAAATATGTTGTATTACAAATAAATGGATAATTAAAGATGCAAATAGTATGTATTTCCGATACTCATGGACAGCAGGGCTATCTCAATCTACCTGATGGCGATATGCTTATTCATGCAGGTGATTTGACACTACGTGGGACTGCTAGCCAGATTAATGAGAGTCTTAATTATTTTGCCAAATTACCACATAAATATAAAATAATCATTGCTGGAAATCACGATTTTGGTCTTGAAAACAAAAACCCAGATATTATTATGCCCTCAGAAATAATTTACTTAGAAAATAATTCAGTTACTATTGAAGGGCTGAAAATATGGGGTTCACCTGTAAGTACCCCTTATTATGATTGGGCTTTTATGTGGGATGAGCGTAGACGCGAAATACTATATGAGTCAATTCCTGAAGATACTGATATAATAATTAATCATGGTCCAGCTTTTGGGGTGCTTGATTTTACTACCAAACAAACACATGCGGGTTGTGAGTTTTTACTTAAGCGAATAAAAGAGATAAAACCCAAACTTTTTGTATGTGGGCATATTCATGAAGACTATGGTGTTAGTGAGATTGACGGTACAAAATTTGTTAATGCAGCAATTTTAAATAGACAATATCAGATTGCGAATTCGCCAATTATAATATCTATTTGAGCAATTCAGATTCAAAAATGATATAATAATTTACCTTTAAACATATTACGTGGATTATTTATGGGAAGTTTATTAGCGGATATTAATTGGATTGATATTATCGATGCAACCAAAGATACCTTATTTATGCTAGGGGTATCTGTATTTTTTAGTGCTATTATTGGCATACCGCTTGGGATAGTTTTATATCTTACAGCCAAAAAAAGAATTTTAGCCAATGGACTAATTAATAATATACTGTCATTAATAATAAATATTTTACGCTCAATTCCGTTTATTATCTTACTTATTGTAATGATGCCACTGACTGTTATTTTGGTTGGTACTTCACTTGGAGCTATAGGGGTTATTCCACCACTAGTTTTTGGGGCTTTTCCATTTTTTGCACGATTAGTAGAAAACTCTCTTCAAGAGCTAGATGATGGAGTTATTGATATGGCAAAGTCTTGTGGGGCAAGTATTTGGCAGATAATATGGCATATACTACTTCCAGAGATATTACCAGGTATTGTGGGTAGTATAACTGTAACCGCAATTGCCCTAGTATCATATACTGCTATGGCAGGTACTGTTGGTGGTGGTGGTTTAGGTGACTTGGCGATTCGTTATGGTTATCAAAGATTTCAAACTGATGTAATGTTAATCACTGTGGTGATTATGGTGGTTATGGTTCAAGCGATACAGTATATTGGTGACAAAATAGTCAGGTACTTAAAAAAATATTGATTTAGAGATATAAAAGAGGTTGTTTATGTTTAAAAAACTATTATTGATTATTGGGTTTTGCTATTACATTCCTGCTTTTGCAGTTGATTGGCTTAGCTATACGATAAATATTAATCAGCATCAATTACATTACTATCAAGGTGGTAAGGGTTCGCCAGTCTTTTTGTTAACTGGCTACGCGACTACAAGTAATTTTTGGAGTAAGCCTTTTGTCGAATGTCTAGCATCTAATCATACAGTATATTTGCTTGATTATTGGGGTGTAAATATTGATGATGATACGCCTGGTAATGTTAGTATACAAGCAATGGCGGATGATTCGTATCAGTTTGCCAAGGCTATGAAGGAGGCTAATAACCCGGTATTTATTGGTTGGTCTATGGGTGGTGCGGTTACCCAGCAGATTAGTTTTTCTTATGATGATGATATAAAACAAGCGGTATTAATTTCACCGCTTACTATGAATAATCAGCCAATAGCTAATGAAAGTGATGAAGCTTTAGAACACCCACTTACAAGCTATAATGATATTTTGAACTATGTATTTGATAATAATTTATATTCATATAATAAAAAACAATTAACTAAATATAAGAGAAAGTTATTTAAAGCTAATGAGCAGTTATTCCCAGATGAAGAGATAACTGAGAATCAAGTAACTGCTATGAATGACTGGACTAGTAGTCCTGTAACTCTACGCGCGGCAAAAAAATCTGATACCGAGTATTTAGTTTTTATTTCCAATCAAGATAAAATGTTAACTCCAAATAAAACATTGTCTGATACTAAATTATTTAAACATAGTAAAATTGTGAAGTTTGATGGCAGTGGACATGATATAACACTTCAAGATCCTATTGATTCTTGTAAACAGATTGAAGAATTTATAAAATGATAGCTAGAATACACGGTAAGCTGGTTTTTGTTCGCCCACCTACGGTTATTATTGATGTATCTGGAGTTGGTTATGAGCTTGATCTACCAATCCCTGATTGTGCAATTCTTGGTAATATTGGAGATGCTATAACACTTCATACCCATTTGGTAATTCGTGAGGATGCTCATTCGCTCTATGGGTTTCTAAGAATAGAAAATCGCGATTGTTTTAGGACTTTGATTAAGGTCTCGGGTATTGGCCCAAGAATTGCCCTAGCTTTATTATCCACTCTTACACCTGACGAACTAAATATAGCACTTGAAGCAACTGACGTTACTACCTTATGTAGAACTCCAGGCATTGGTAAAAAGATGGCTGAACGCATGATACTAGAACTAAAAGGTAAACTACATATAGAAAGTGTTGGTACCAAAGAAGCACCAAATATGATTCGTACTGATATAGCTAATGCCCTAACTAGTCTTGGCTATAATGATAAAGAAATCACTAGGATTATCAAACAATTACCATTAGATATTAGTGATTTGAGCTTAGGGATTAAAGAGGCACTTAAACT
>CANMQR010000184.1 GCA_947499925.1 Neisseriaceae bacterium | reverse complement strand
TTTCGAGTTATAAAGTGGGTTTTAACCATAAGGTACTCAAGATACACAGCACCTGTTACTTCATTATCATTATGACGAGTAACATCGCTCTTAGTACACCAAGGTAAGTATTTGGGATAACTTTCAATGTTTTTTACTAGGTTAAACATTTTCTCAGGTGTATGGTTTACAATGACACTTTTTTTTATCTGGATCATAATAGTTTTTGCCTGAGCCTAAATGCTTTTATGACAAGCTATCATATAGTTAATATCTACATTATTTGATAATTTAACAGCCTCAGTAATAGGGTTATACTCAATCCCTTTAATAGCAAAGACATTAAATCCATGTTTACTTAGTAAATTTCTTAATTCCGAAGGTTTAATAAATTTCTTATATTCATGAGTGCCTTTGGGTATTAGATTAAGTATATATTCTGCGGCTAAAACACCTAGAGCATAACTTTTGGGATTACGGTTAATTGTGGAAAAAAATGCCATTCCACCTGGTTTAAGTAAACGGCTGCAGTTTTTAATGATAATCTCTGGATTTGGGACATGTTCGAGCATTTCCATACAAGTAAGCACATCAAAATATTCTGTATGTGATTTTGCGAATGACTCAATATCAACACATTCATATTCAATATTTTGGCCACTTTCAAATAGATGCAGTTTTGCAGTTTCGATAGACTTTGGTGCCAAATCTATTCCAGTTACGATAGCTCTTTTTTGAGCCATACTTTCAGCAAAAATACCACCACCACATCCAACATCAATAACTAATTTGTTGTCCAAAACAATATTGTCAGTAACAAATTTAAGACGTACTGGGTTTATATGGTGTAAGGTTTTAAATTCACCATCAAGATTCCACCACTGATGTGCAAGATCATTAAATTTATTTATTTCTTGTGCGTCAAAATGCATTATAGCTCATCCTCTTTAGATCCAGAGAGCTTACGGTTTATTAAGTTTAAAAACTCATCACCAAATTTATTCATTTTATTATTTAAACTTTGTACATCACCTGAGAATTTATTATAAAATATATATGCAGGTATCGCTACAAATAGCCCTATAGCTGTAGCTACTAGTGCCTCTGCAATCCCTGGGGCAACTGATGCTAGTGTTGCTTGACCTGCAGCACCCAAACCAATAAAGGCATGCATAATTCCCCAAACAGTACCTAGCAATCCAATGTATGGGCTAACAGAGCCAAAAGTTGCAAGCATACTTAAGCGGCTTTCATAGCGATCAAGCTCAGCATCCATCGCAGAATTAAGAGATCTTTCAATGTTTGTTATCATTAGGGTTTTATCTGTTATACCTTGCTTGATTAGTTTGTTATATTCTGTAATTCCATAATAAAATAAAGCTGCAACAGAGCTTTTTGTTGATTTACTACTAGTTGCAGTAAATAAAGTTGATATGCTATTTGCTGATTTATATTGACGTAAAAAACTCATGGTATCAAATTTTACTTTCCCAAGAGTTACCCATTTAGTGAAAATAATACCCCAAGATACTATTGAGAATAATACCAAAATACCAATTACTATCTGTACTACGACACTTGCATTAATAATTAGTTGTAATATTGAGATTTCTTGACCCATTTATTTCTTCCCTATTTAAGATTTATTGCTGAAGATGCTATATCATGACGATATTGCATCCCTTTATAGTTAATTTCTTTTATTGCCTTATATACTTTTTGTTGTGTTAGTCCTATAGTGTCATCTAGTGCCACAACACATAAAACTCTGCCACCTGCTGTGTATAATTTATTATCTTTTATATTAGTACCACTATGAAAAACTTTGATATCATCAGTAATGTTTTCTAAGCCAACTATTATATCATCTTTTTGTGGGGAATCAGGGTATCCACTACTTGCTAAAACTACACCGATAGCAAATTTATCTGACCAAATTGCATTAATAGTATCTAATTTTTGATTTATCCCAGCTTCAATTAAATCACTCAAGTCACTTTCAAGCCTTAACATAATAGGTTGTGTTTCAGGATCGCCAAAGCGACAGTTAAATTCTAATGTTTTGGGATTTCCATCTTTATCCACCATCAACCCAGCATACAAAAATCCAGTATATTCATGACCTTCTTTATTCATCCCATCAATTACTGGTTGTATAATCTCCTTAATCACTCTATCATGGAGTTTTTGATCAACTATAGGTGAAGGGGAGAATGCTCCCATACCACCAGTATTTGGGCCTTTATCATCATCTAATAATCTTTTATGATCTTGTGAGCTTGCCATTGGAAGGATGTTTTTTCCATCAATCATTACAATGAAACTTGCTTCAGTACCAAATAGACATTCTTCAATTACCACCTTGTTTCCAGCGCTACCAAATTTATTATTAGAAAAAATATCATCAATAAAATCTAATGCTTCTAGGATTTCGTTTGCTACTAAAACCCCTTTACCAGCAGCTAATCCATCAGCTTTAATAACAATGGGCAATGATTGTTGCTTTAAATAGTTTTTTGCTAAATTTCCATCCGTAAATATCGCATATTTCGCAGTTGGGATATTATTTTTAATCATAAAGTCTTTGGCATATGCTTTTGAGCTTTCAAGTTTGGAGCAGTATTTTGTTGGCCCCCAGATTTTTAAGTTATTTGCCCTAAATTCATCTACTATACCAGCCGCTAATGGAGCTTCTGGGCCAACTAGAGTAAAACTAATATTATTTTGTTTGGCAAATGTAATTAATTCTTTAGTATCAGTAATTGGTATGTTTTTTATTTTTGCTTCAAGTGACGTTCCGACATTACCTGGAGCTACAAATACTGTTGCGACTTTTTTGGACCATGCTAATTTCCAAGCAAGTGCATGTTCGCGTCCTCCAGAACCAATTACCAAGATGTTTTTTGACATATATATTTCCTATTGAGAGCCTTTTGTTTTTAACAATAGTGATTTTACCGTATATTCTAAGTCAAACATATATTTTTTTGGTATGTTAGAATAAAGTACTTATTTTAGAAAGATAAAATTTTATGGATATGAATGTAC
>CANMQR010000183.1 GCA_947499925.1 Neisseriaceae bacterium | reverse complement strand
GGATCTCCAGCTTCTAGGCTTTTAATTATCACTTCAAAAAAATCTTCAACAAATTTAGCAGCCTCAGGCCTTTTTAATGATGAAGAATCCATTACTTTTTGAATTAGATCACTCTTAGTTAGTGTTGTCATTTTTGTCCTTTCACGAGCGTTGCTCAGCTTTAAAATTATTTTTTACTACATTAATTATATTATTTATACTTGTATCAATTTCATCATCAGTCAAATTTTTATCCGCCTGAAATACAAAATTAATTGCTACACTTTTTGTACCAGTAACAACATTTGCACCTTCATAGACATCAAATACATTTAATGCCTGTAGATACTCTATGTTACTACTATTTATAACATCCAAAACATTGCCAACAGCTAAATTTGTTGGGAATATAAAAGCAAGATCTCGTTCTACTTTTTGAAATTTGCTTAGTTTTTTTAGTTCCAAAGTCTCAATATTATTCTTTATAGAATCAACATCCAGTTCAAACATATAAGGCAATTCCGGCAGCCCCAGCTCTTGTCCAATCTTCGGATGTAACTGACCTATAATTCCAATTTCATTATTAGAGATGTAAATTTTAGCACACCTGCCACTATGAAATACATGAGAATCTTTACAAACTTCAAATCTTAAATCTTTATGATCCGATAATAATACATTTACCACGTGTTTGATATCATAAAAATCAGCATTTTTTGAAGCTACAGACCAGTTTGGACTAATCGCATTACCATAAAGTAAACCTGACAATTTAAGTGGCTGTAAATCAACATTCTCACCATAAAACACCCTAGACAATTCAAATAACCGAATATGCTTATGTCCACGGTTCAAATTGTTTTGTAAAGCCTTAACCAAATCAGCAATCAAAGACGTATGCATTACATTAAGACTCGCAAGTGGGTTTTGTAATTTTACCGCTTCAATGCCTTTTTGCCCAAGTAAGCCTTCATATTTTTCTTCAATAAATGAGTATGCAACTATTTCATTATACCCCATAGTTACCATACGATTTTTCAGTTTAGCAAGCGTAAACCCTTGGCAATTATTTAAACTATGACTAGCTATTGGCATAATAGCCTCAATATTATCATAGCCATAAATTCTAGCAACTTCTTCAACTATGTCTTCAGATATATTAATATCAAAACGGTAGCTAGGAGCTACAACATTTAAAACATCAGCATCGCTAGTAATAGTACAGCCTAGTTTTTTTAGAATTGAATTGATATCCTCTATAGCCAAATTAGTACCAATTAGTTTATTGATTTTAGAGTATTCTATACTAACTGAGCTTCTTGGTTTTAAATTTGTTATATGTGTAATTTCACCGAAATTACCACCGCAATATTTAAGGATTAAATTAGCTGCATATGATAGTGCCTTATATTGTAAATTAGCATCTACCCCACGTTCGAAACGATAAGCCGAGTCGGAACTAATTCCATACTGTTTAGCACGTCCTGCAATTATTTTTGGTTCAAAAAACGCACTTTCTAGAATAATCGAAGTTGTATCATCATTAACACCAGAATCAAACCCACCCATAACCCCAGCTATTGCTACAGGGTTATTATTGCTATCACAAATTAATAAAGTACCATCTCTTAATTTGGCATCAGTTCCATCAAGCAGTTTTAACTCTTCACCATTTGAAGCTAATCGCACCTGTAAATTCAGGCCAACTTTGGCACTATCAAAAGCATGAAGCGGTTGCCCAAGAGTTAGCATTACATAATTTGTAATATCAACAATTGGTGATATAGATCGAATACCACTACAACTAAGTCTAGTATAAATTTCTTCTGACAATTTAACTTTATTGTTTACATCACTTATATTAACTACCATATAATTAGGGCAATCACTTGTGGCATTTATAACAACATTTACTTTAGAATCAGCTGTTGGTTTTGGCTCATTAATTTCTAGTGGTTTTATTTTATAATCAGTTAGTGCAGATATTTCTCTAAGTAAACCAGATAATGACAAACAATCCCCACGATTAGGGGTGATTTTAAATTCAACCACTTGGTCGCTTATATTATTTTCATTAAAAGCTTCAATACCTTCAATTTCTATCCCTGCATTAGTTAGTTTTTCAAAAACATCATCCCAATTAGGAGTTATTTCAAAATAACTTTGAATCCAATTTAAAGACAAACGCATTACATCTCACCTCTAAATTGGTTTAGAAAATCCAAATCGTTTTCAAACATTAGACGTAAATCATTTATACCATAACGTATCATGGTAAAGCGATCAATCCCCATACCAAAAGCGAACCCAGAGTACTCTTCAGGGTCAATATTCATATAGCGTAGCACACTAGGATGCACCATTCCACAGCCCATAACTTCTAGCCATTTACCTGATTTTGATTTGATATCAACTTCGGCAGATGGTTCGGTAAAAGAAAAAAACGAGGCTCTAAAGCGTAACTCAAGATTTTCATCATCAAAGAATTTGCGTAGAAATTCAATTACCAACCCCTTTAGGTTAGCAAAGCTAATCCCTTTCTCAATCCACAAACCTTCCATTTGGTGAAACATTGGTGAATGAGTTGCATCCATATCAACACGATAAACCCGCCCTGGAACGATTACTTTTATTGGTGGTTTACGATTTTCGGCATATCTCACTTGCATTGGAGAGGTGTGAGTACGTAGGACATTGTTACTACTAGTGTAAAAAGTATCTTGCATAGCTCGTGCTGGATGATTATCAGGTATATTTAATGCCTTGAAATTATAATAATCTGTCTCAATCTCAGGACCATCAGCAATATCAAAGCCTAATTGCCCAAATATATCCTGCATTCTATTTAGAGATAAGGATATGGGGTGCAAAGTTCCAAGATTATTACCACGGGAAGACAAAGTAACATCAATAGTTTCTGATGCAAGTTTACGTTGTTGTTCTTGTTTTAAAATATATTCACGCTGTTTTTGGATAAGATCTTCAGCATAATTTTTTTGCTGATTAATTTTAGCACCAAATTCTTTACGAGATTCAATAGGCAGATCTTTCATGCCTTTCATTT
>CANMQR010000182.1 GCA_947499925.1 Neisseriaceae bacterium | reverse complement strand
TTAAGAATTTCGTTAGCTTGACCTGATTTAGATTTTAAATCGAATAGTACTACAGGAATACCAGCATTACCAAAATGAGCGGCAATTTGCGCTCCCATTACACCGGCCCCTAAAACGGCAACCTTTTTTACATAAATGTTATTACGCATAAATACCTCAAAAAAGTAAATTCAAAAAGGATTGTATCAAAATAATAAAGTAGAGCTCAAGCTGCACTGCAATATAAATGCAGCTTGAATAAGAAAAGAATTAGGATTTGTTTAGTTTTTTAGTATTTTCACGATTAGCCCGACGAAGCGTAACGTGCTTGTTCACGTACCACTGCTGTGACATAGATAACACATTGTTTACTAACCAATATAATACTAAACCTGCAGGGAAGAAGAAGAACATCACACTAAATGCTACAGGCATTATTTTCATCATTTTAGCCTGCACTGGGTCTGATGGAGGTGGATTTAGAAATGTTTGTAAAAACATAGTTCCAGCCAAAATAATAGGTAGTATATAGTAAGGGTCAGGGGTACTTAAGTCATGAATCCATAAGAAAGTAGCATTACGAAGTTCTACTGATGATAATAAAGCCCAATACAAACCAATAAATACTGGAATTTGGAGTATCATAGGCAGACAACCACCAATTGGATTTACTTTTTCGGTTTTGTAGAGCTGCATCATTGAAGCCTGAAGCTTAGCTTTATCATCCCCATTTTGCTTCTTTAGTTGTTCAATTTTGGGAGCTAGAGCCTTCATTTTAGCCATAGAAATATAACTCGCACGAGTAAGTGGATAAAGTACCAACTTAACTGTTAGAGTTAGAAGGATAATCGCATAACCCCAGTTATGTACAAATTCAAATAATTTAACTAAAAGCCAAAATAATGGTGTTGCAAAAATATACACCCAACCATAATCTTTGGTAAGTTCTAGATGAGGTGCAGCATTAGTTAATACATTATAAGCTTCTGGACCTACAAATAGAGGTACAGCTATACTAAATGTTGAATTTGCAGATATTGTAGGTAAATCAGTTAATAGCCCAGCAGATACTAGATTATTACCCATAGGTTTGAAGCTCAGGCGACAATTAACCCCATTAGTACAAACAGCTTGATGATTATTAGCATCTAATAGCCATAGAGTCGCAAAATAATGCTGAATAAACCCTACCCAACCATTATTGGTGTTTTCAGGATAACTTACATCACCTTTATTTACATTACTAAATTTAAGAGTTTGGAATTTGCTATCAGAAGTATAATAAGCAGGACCTGTAAAAGTACGTACAAATTTAGTCTCACCTTCAGGTGCCGCTTCATCTCTTAAAATACTCCAATAAGCAGAAATCCCAGATAGTGGATTGCCACTAGAATTTATAATTTGATAACCGATATCAACTATATAACTATCACGATTGAATGTATAGGTTTTAATTACATCAACACCATTATCACTTGATTTGAGACTAACCGTTAGAGTGTTTTGATTGGGAGTAAGTACATAGTTAGACTGATCGCTACTAAATATGGTGTGGTGATTTGGTAATTTTAGACCGGTATTACTTACTAAGCCAGTTTGGGCGATAAAGGTGCGATCGTTATTTTGCATAAGAAGCTTATAGGGTTCTTTTACATTATCTTGACTACCATGAGTTAGTAGATCTACATCACGTAAATCTCCACCAACCGTACTAATCTGAGCTTGGATTACATTGGTAGTAACTGTTATTAGCTTATCTTCAGGTACTTTATTAACTGCTTCAGATGTTATCTGATTAGACGCTCCAGTATTTTGTGTTGTAGCAACTACTGCTGTTTGAATGGTATTTGGTGTTTCTGGGCTAACATATTTTTCCCACAAAAACAAAAGTCCAAGAGATAAGATAATAAAAATAACGAGTCTACGTGAGTCCATACACTTCCTGTTTATCTAAAAAAATTATATTATGGTACCGGATCATAACCGCTGCCCCCAAAAGGGTGGCAACGTAAGATACGCCTTAAGGATAAATAAAATCCCCTTATTATACCATACTTATTAATAGCTACTATAGCATAGGCAGAACAAGTTGGATCATAGCGACAATTAGCTCGAAGATACGGACTGATAAGTATTTGATATAGACGGATGATAAATATGGGAATTTTTTTTAACATAGCTATTTAATTTTAGAAATAATAGTATCTTCTTTAGAATCAGACTTTATGAATTTCTCTGTTAGTTTAATAAATTCTCCCTGTACGTTGAGAAAATCATCTTGGGTAAAAAATTTATTAATTCTAAATATAACATCAAAGCCATTCCATTTTGGTTGTTCCTGGCGAAATAGTTCACGTATTACACGTTTCATATAATTACGTTTATTTGCACGTTTATGGTTTTTTTTGCTAACAATAAGCCCTAGGCGTGAATGATCAAGATCATTAGCTTTATAATGAATTTTAAGCCATTGACCATTTCTTGTCTTACGTAAAATAAAAACGGATGAAAAGTCATCCGCTTTATTTAATCTAAGCTCTTTTGTATAAGCATACACATTTAACAATCTTAAACAGCTAGCTTGCTTCTGCCCTTAGCACGACGTGCATTGATAATATTGCGACCTGCTTTTGTGCTCATTCTAACACGAAAACCATGAGTGCGACTACGTTTAGTAAGTGACGGTTGAAAAGTACGTTTCATTTAATATTCCCTTGTAAAATCTTATCATAGGTCAGTATTCTATCACACATACTCTATATAAGTAAAGCTAAAACCCAAATAAATTAGCATAAAGTGATATAATAACCACTTAAATATTATGGGAATTAGTCAATATGCGTAGCAAAGTTAAAAAATTATATAATCTATATACTTCAGAGGAACTTAAAGAACAGCTCTATAATGAGGGATTTTCGAGGACTACGGTATCGTTTTATCATTACTTCCCTATTTCAGAACCCGTAGAGCTTAGAAACTCAATTTATGAACGCTTATTTGAATTAAAAGTATTTGGACGCATCTATCTAGCGCATGAAGGGATAAATGCTCAAATAAGTGTACCTAG
>CANMQR010000181.1 GCA_947499925.1 Neisseriaceae bacterium | reverse complement strand
CATACTTACTAACTGGTACCAGAGGTGTTGGTAAAACCACTATTGCAAGGATTATTGCCAAAGCCCTAAACTGCCTAAACCCAGTAAATGGAGAACCTTGCACTATTTGTGAGAACTGTGTAGCAATTGATAGTGGTAGCTTTGTTGATGTAATTGAAATTGATGCGGCATCCAATACTGGAGTAGATAATATCCGTGAGCTAATTGATAATGCATACTACGCTCCATCATCTGGTAGTTATAAGGTATATATTATTGATGAGGTGCATATGCTATCCAAATCAGCCTTTAATGCTATGCTAAAAACTCTAGAAGAGCCTCCAGCTCATGTGATTTTTGTACTTGCAACAACTGATCTACAAAAAGTACCAGCAACTATACTATCAAGATGTTTACAATTAAAACTCCGCAACTTATCGGTAAATGAAATAAGTCAATATTTGGCATTTGTCCTTGATACTGAAAATAAAAAGCATGAGATTGAAGCACTTAATTTAATTGCAACGGCTGCAAATGGAAGTATGCGAGATGCACTATCTATTCTTGATCAAGCAATTGCCTTTAGTAATGATAGCATAACATCAGCTACAGTATCTGATATGCTATCTTTGACTAATGATGATATGATTTATAGTTTATTAGATGCATTAAGTAGCCTTGATGGTAAGATACTAATGAATTCGATTAACACCCTAAACAATAGCGGTAGTGATTTAGAAAATGTACTTGTAAGCCTACAACAAAAACTCTGTAGCCTAAATTTAGCTCAACTAGGAGCATCAGCTTGCCCCATTGAACTTCACAAATATATCGATAAAATCAGTGTTAATGATGTTCAACTATACTTTGAGATAGCCAATCTAGGAATAGAGCAATTACAAAAAACACGTGATAAGTACCCAGTTTTTGTAATGATAATGTTAAGAATGTTAGCTTTTAATATTGGTAGTAGTGAACAAAAGACTATTACTATGGAGCAAAATAATTTCAAAGTAGCACCACCAGAGGAAGTTACTCCACTGTTGGCAACTGCTCCAATACAGGAAATTACTCCAATAAGAGAAACAGCTCCAACAATTGCTGCCATACCCATTAAAAACATTACAGAAACCACTCCAACACCACAAGAACCTAAAGAAGAAGCACCAATCTTTAATGGACAATGGTTTGACTTGGTGATATCGCTTAAAGATAAACTTGGGGTACTATACTCATTTCTAGAGAATGCAAAATTAAACAGCTATACCGAATCGAGTTTTAATTTAACCCTTGATGCTCGGTATCAAAGCGCCCTAAACCCAAAACTAATTGGGCAGTTAGAACAAACACTAAGTGAATATTTCTTATGTAAAATATCAGTAGGAGTTGATTTTGCTGCAGAAGTTAGTAATACCCTAAAAGAAAAAACAATCCTGGATACTGAACAAAAACAACAAGTTGCGGAACAAGCAATTATGAATGATGAATATTTAGTTGAAGTATGTAGTGCTATTTCTGCTAAAATATTGCCAGGAAGTATAAAACCAATTTAATTAGGATTTAGTATGTTCGATAAAGGCCAAATTGCTGGCATGATGAAAAAAGCGCAGGAAATGCAAAACAACCTGCAAAAAGCACAAGAAGAAATCGCCAAACTTGAAGTTAATGGCGAAGCTGGTGCTGGGATGGTCAAAGTTATAATGACTGGCAAACATGATTTAAAAAAAGTTACTATCGATCCTGCTGTTATGGACGATAAAGAAATGTTAGAAGACCTTATTGCTGCGGCGGTTAATGACGCTACACGTAAGGTTGAAGAACAATCTAACGCAAGAATGGGAAGTGTTACTGCAGGTATGCCTATGGGCGGACTTGGCGGACTTAAACTACCGTTCTAGCCACTCCAATGGTGGGTCTCCTTGCATTGTTAGCTACAAAACCTGGTCAGGTCGGGAACGAAGCAGCCACATGTGGATTTGACAAGTGCCAAGGGTCAGGCTCACCTACCTCTTTTCATCAATAATTTTCTTTAAGACATATCCAACTAACATTAGCCCAAATAATGGTGGTAGAAAACTAATCGTGCCATTAATCGGACGTAAACCATTACCTTGAACTAATGGTTTTGCTCCAGGCTCATCTGAATATGCTACAATAATCCCTTTATTTATACCGTATTTCTTAAGTCCTAGTCTAATTACTCTTGCAAGAGCACACATTTTGGTTTTACTAATATCAGCAAGCTTTACATGTTGTACATCATAACGATTCCCAGCACCCATGCTTGATACAATTTTTATCTTATTAGTATAACAATAGCGCATCATTGCTATTTTTGAAGGCACAGTGTCGATACAATCGATCACATAGTCAGCCGACTTATCCATAAGTTCTGACAAATTATCTTCATTAATAAATTTTTGTATGACATTAACTTCGCATTCAGGGTTAATACTCATAATACGCTTATAAAATACTTCTACTTTAGCTTGCCCAACATCTGGAAGAGTTGCAATTAGCTGTCTATTGATATTAGTAATATCTACAGTATCATTATCTATAATCGTAATCTTACCAATACCAGCACGAGCTAGGGATTCAACTACCTGGCCACCAACACCACCAATTCCAGCAACAATAACATGAGCTTTAGATAAATTTGATATTTTTTCTTCACCTAATAAGATGGAGGTGCGATAAAACTGCTGTAACATATATTACCGATAAAAAAAGTAGGCACAAATACCTAAGTTAACTACATATAATAGCCCATTAACTAAAAAATGCCAAACCCTGATATCCTTACGAATCACATGCAAGAATATCCACATAGTTGCACATAGTGTCAGAAAAATACTCAATAAGCTAAGTTGACTGTTTAACGACCAATCAGTAAATAAAATTCCGATAACTGGTAATAGCGTACCTTGAAACACCATAGCACCAGTAATATTACCAATTGCCAAAGTATCTCGACCATGCCTTAGCCAAATTATACTATTAATTTTCTCAGGCATTTCTGTTGCAATAGGAATAATAATTAATGATAAGATAAATGGTGATAGATTATATAAT
>CANMQR010000180.1 GCA_947499925.1 Neisseriaceae bacterium | reverse complement strand
TAGCAACAGGTAAACCTGTATAAATAGTATCAACTGCTGAATAATCATAATTTACTCCATATGGATTTCCTACTTTATCACCAGCATATCTAAATGTATATTCAAGTAATTGAAATCCTGTAGTATTAGGGTCTGGTAATCCACTAATATCTGGTTGATCCTTATCAAAAACATATACCCTTTGTGCTACCCCATGATCTTCATCCACATTAGTGGTATCACAGGTATTAGGAGGAACTAGAGTAGACCTCTTCCACATTTTAAGACTAGAGCTAAAAAATCCATACCATATTGGTTTGGTAGTATAACTATTACAAACCCTAACAGGTCTAGTTTCTGTAGGAGGAGGAGTTGGTTCAGGATCTGATTCAATAACATTCCAAATTTTGAAGGATTTTATCGTAAAAGCAGCAGTTTGTAATCTTGTATCCACTTGTCCTTTGAATGGATTACCACCAAATGCAAGATTAACCTTCATATGATATCGATCGAATGAATTGCGATTATTTAGTGCTTTATTAAAAATTGCAACTGGATCTCCTGATGGCTGTTGATATGTAGGAGATGAATTAATAGCCTGTTTTAGTTGTGTATCATTATAGTTCATGTTTTTAGTCCAAACTAATTGATCATTTAAAAACATGCTAATTTGCCAGTAATAATTTGGAGATTCATTAGTATTCTTAATTTTATGCCACATAAATGCATACTTCATAGGTTTATCATATGATACTGAAAAACCACTCCAAGAATAGGATTCAACATGTAAACCTTCACCACCGCCAATATCACGGGTATAGTCAGGGCCGAAATGTAGAGTTGAGAAACTACCATTTGGAATTGTCGGACTTTGTGGGTTATCCGCTGCTTTTTCCATTAACTCCATAAAGTCGATCTCACCACCAGATGGCCAACTAGGAGCACCGGCTACAGGAATCATCCATACGGCTGGCCATAATCCTTGTGCATAATATGGATTACTTACGCCTTGTAGATTATGAGGCAATACAACATTCATTTCAGCATAACCATATATTTTTGCATAATCAGTAACTGCTTTTTTGGTAATTACTGCACCTGATAGATAGTGCCCTGCTACTTTTGGATTAGGTATTAATTTTAAATTTAAACCAGAATCTAAATCTGTACCAGATTTAAACTGATCTTGATCGGGAATATAATCTTCTAATTCATCATTTCCAGTCTGTTGACCTGTCAGCTGAAGGTATGTGAACGTATCCTTCCAGCTATTTTCACTAGTAGTATCGTCATTAACAACTAGGTTACAATTTGATAAACTAGCAACACCTGGTATAGTAGGACAATTAACTGTTGGCGTTGGGGTCGGACTCAAAGTTGGAGTAGGTGTTGGCTGTGGAGAACTACCAGATCCAGTGCCACCTGCTCCCTCGCAATTTACTAATAATAAAAACAGTAATCCACAAAATAATCTCCCAACTATTTTGTTACCTATGATATATTTCATCTAAAATCCTTCTATATTGTTTTATCTAGGATTTTACACATTTAATGTGTAAAATTTTGTTCAAATCAATAGTAATTAATATTCTTTTTGATTTAAGCTTCGCAGTGTAACATATGAAATTTAAATCACTACAGTGTAATTCTTAGGATAAGAATTATGTTTATTGAGGAATTAAGAAGTAGATTTAGTTATTTTATTTGAAAAACCCAAATGATTTTGCTTGAAAAAGGTGCATCTTTGTTATATATACTTTGATTAAATTTAGAGCTTACATTTATGGCATTAGGAATATTTTGGGTTTCTAGGCATATTCCAAAATATTTTTCTAAACAATGCTGTCCATTTACTTGTTTATCAGGTACTAAGAAATTACCACTATATAAAACTAAAGCTTCTGATGTTGTTGTAACTTCTAAGCTTCGACCACTAATAGGATCAAATAATTTAGCTGCAATATCAGTAGTTGTATTTAAAATATAAGGATGGTCATACCCTCCTCCAACTATTTCTAACTGTTGATGCGCATCATTTATATCTCTATCAATCGGTTTTAATTTTCTAAAATCAAATGGTGTATTTGAAACATCCAATACCTCACCTGTACATAAACAGCTACTATCAACGCTACAAAATTTATCAGAATTAATCATTAATTGATGAGACGTTGCAAGCTTTTTGCCACCCGAGAGATTAAAATAACTATGATTAGTTAGATTAATAAGAGTTTTTTCACTAGGTGTACCTATATTTTCTATAATGAGTGTATAACCATCACTAATTCTATAGCTAATCTCAAATTCTATGCTACCAGGAAACCCTTCATCAAGTTCTTTGCTGATACATGAAAGCTTAACACCATCGGGAAGAACATTAACCTCAAAAACCTGTTTATCTAAGCCCCTATAACCACCATGTAATGTATGCCCGCTATTATTGGTACTAACTTGATAATCAATTCCATCAATACTAAATTTGCCGCTACCAATTCTTCCAGCATAGCGACCAATAATAGCACCCAAATAAGGCGGGTTATCAATATAGTTGTTTATATCATCATAATTTAGTACTATATTCTCAAATATACCTTTGTTATCAGGAGTCCAAACACCAGTTATTATTCCACCATAATTAAGGATATCAACTTGAAAACCATTATGAGCGATTAATGAATATTTATAAACATCTGCACCGTGAAAGTTTGCAACCAATGTTTTTTTAATTTTCATAATGCTATACCTATTTCAACACCTTGATGACTAACTTAGTAAACTCATGAAAAATCCCCAAAGAGGCAATTGAGACTAGGTATATGCCAACAAACCATAATATTTGTTTATGTTTAGTAGTGAATTTTTTCATCGACTTTTCCACCAAAAACTCTATAAGCATAAGCAGTATAAAAGAGTAATAATGGTAACAATACCGCCGCGCCATATAGCATAAGTACAAATGCACCATCATCTACTTTAGCATCCGAATAAATCATTTGATATGGAACCACATATGGTAAATCGCTAATTATAAACCCAATATAAGCAATAACATATATTCCAACTAAAGCCATGAATG
>CANMQR010000179.1 GCA_947499925.1 Neisseriaceae bacterium | reverse complement strand
GACTTCTAACATTAGGATCCATAGTTGTATCCCATAGCTGAGCCGCATTCATCTCTCCAAGACCTTTATAGCGTTGGATATTCAGACCTTTTTTGATTTCTTGCATTAACCAATCAAGCCCCATAGCAAAATTAGTCACAGCTTTACTATTATCACCACGAATAACTGATAAATTTGCTATATTTAGCCCACTTACCGCGTCGCGTGCTTTGATAATCTTAGAGTAATCACCACTTTCAGTAAAATATCCATCAATAGTAGATGGCACATGATTACCATGTTCAATTCGCACAACTTTAATTTTATATTCTTCGCGAATATCATCAAATAGTTTATCAAACGTAATATGACGCCCAACCAACGCTGCTTTAAGAGATGCAATTGCCAAATCAGTATCTTCTTCAGTTTTTAGACTGATTTTATCAATAGTTAATAATGTCTCAAGTACAGTACGATCAATAAATCTACTTTGAGAGTCAATTACTTGACGTGCTTTAAGATAAGTCTGTGCACTTAACGCCAAAGCATCGCCTTCTAGTAAGGTAACACCATCAGCAACAAACTTAGCATCGGCAAGAGCAAGCTCTAATAAAAAGCTATTCATAGAGTCTTCATCTTTTACATACCGCTCATTTTTACCTTGTTTAACTTTATATAGTGGAGGTTGCGCGATATAGATATGACCACGATCAACTAGTTCTGGCATCTGACGATAAAAGAATGTCAATAAAAGTGTCCGAATATGAGCACCATCAACGTCGGCATCGGTCATGATAATAATACGGTGGTATCTTAGTTTATCAGGATTATACTCATCTTTACCAATCCCCGTACCCATAGCAGTAATCAATGTTGCTACTTCTTGTGAAGACAACATTTTTTCAAATCTAGCTCTCTCTACATTTAGAATCTTACCTTTAAGAGGTAAAATCGCTTGGAATTTACGATCTCGTCCTTGTTTAGCCGAACCACCCGCAGAATCTCCTTCGACTAGGTATAGTTCACACAATCTAGGATCTTTTTCTTGACAATCAGCTAGTTTACCAGGTAAGCCCAACCCATCAAGCACACCTTTTCTACGTGTAAGTTCACGCGCCTTACGTGCTGCTTCACGAGCTCTCGCCGCATCGATAATCTTTCCACAAATAATCTTTGCATCATTAGGGTTTTCTAGTAAATAAGTCTTTAGAGCTTCACCAACGATATCTTGGAGGACTGGAGAGATTTCTGAGGATACTAGTTTGTCTTTCGTTTGTGATGAGAATTTAGGGTCGGGTAGTTTAACCGATACGATACAAGACAACCCTTCACGCATATCGTCTCCACTAGTATTTACCTTAGCTTTTTTAGCAAGCTCTTGCTCTTCAATATACTGATTAAGCGTTCTTGTCATAACTGTACGTAGTGCTGATAAATGAGAGCCACCATCACGCTGTGGAATATTATTAGTGAAACACTGTACGCTTTCTTGATATGAATCATTCCATTGCATCGCAACTTCAATTCCCATACCCTCTTTTTCACCAGTACAATGGAAAATATTTGGATGTAATACTGTCTTATTACGATTTACATAGCTAACGAATCCAGCAACTCCGCCAGAGAATGCAAAATCTTCTTCTTTACCATCTCTTTGATCAAAAAGGGTAATTTTAACACCATTATTTAGGAATGATAGTTCACGAATTCGTTTAGCCAAAATTTCGTAATGGTATTCAATTAGCCCGAAAGTCTCGGTACTTGCCATAAAATGAACTCGAGTTCCTTGCTTACCATTAGCTTCACCAATCAAAGCAAGTGGTGCAACAGCATCCCCATGAGCAAAATCTACTTCATAATGTTTTTTATCACGCCAGATCGTAAGCTTCAACCAATCAGATAGGGCATTTACAACTGAAACCCCAACCCCGTGTAGTCCACCAGAAATTTTGTATGAATTACTGTCAAATTTACCACCAGCATGAAGCACCGTCATAATAACTTCGGCAGCAGAACGACCTTCTTCTTGATGGATATCGGTCGGAATACCACGACCATTATCTTCAACCGATATTGAGTTATCTTGATGAATAGTTACTTTAATATTATTACAATGACCGGCTAGTGCTTCATCAATTGCATTATCCAAAACCTCAAATACCATATGATGCAAACCAGAGCCATCGGAAGTATCTCCAATATACATTCCAGGGCGTTTTCTAACTGCATCAAGCCCTTTTAAAACCTTAATACTGGTACTATCATAGTTTTGATCGGTCATTTGAATTTATCCTATTATAAATAAAGTTTATTAGCTGTATTATACCCTAATTTACCCATGCTGGTTAACGTTTTTACGCAACCTATCCCTACAGTTTTAACTACGAGTACTTAGTGAATCTACGAACAACTGCAATGTGGATGGTAGTTTTGCTTCCAAATATATATTTGCATTAGTAATAGGGTGAACAAACTCAAGGCTTGCTGCATGTAAAAACATTCTTTTAAACCCAACCTTAAGAAGTTGTTTATTATGTTCAAAATCACCATATTTAACATCCCCAATAATCGGGAAACCCAAGTGCTGTAAATGTACCCTTATTTGATGGGTGCGGCCAGTTTTTAGATCCGCATTAACTAATGTATAACCAATATAATTTCTAACCACACTAAAAACGGTCTGAGCATACTGACCATTTTCATGGTCAACCTTCACGCGCCGCTCCCCCTCTTTGGTTAGAAACTTAAATAAAGGCGCTTTTACATTTCTATAATTATCCTTCCATTCGCCAAGACTAAGGGCTAAATACTGTTTTCTCATTTTACCGTTTTTAATCAGCTCTTGTAATTCAACTAAAGCTTTTCTTTTTTTTGCAATAATCAAAAGCCCCGAAGTATCGCGATCTAAACGATGAGCCAATTCCAAAAACTTGGCGTGGGGATTATGGGTTCTAAGCTGTTCAATTACCCCAAAGCTAACTCCGCTACCGCCATGACAAGCTACACCATCTGGTTTATTAATAATCAAAAAATAATCATCTTCAAAAATAATCGGAAAATTTGCTCGAGGTATAGCAACATGAGCCTCTTGTTTGGGGTTG
>CANMQR010000178.1 GCA_947499925.1 Neisseriaceae bacterium | reverse complement strand
GAAGTAAATACGACCTCGAACCATGAAGAACACCAGGTGTACCTTCACTGAAACGAGCTGCATTATTGCCTAAGCCACTTCCCATACCACCTGCTTCAACCCCGATTAGAGCTACATCCAAATCATCCAAATACGCACCAAAAATACCAATAGAGTTAGAACCACCACCAACACATGCAATTACAGCATATGGATTAGCACCAACGCTATCAAAAAATTGTTTTTTTGCTTCATTACCAATAACACTTTGGAAATCAGCAACCATTTTTGGAAAAGGATATGGCCCTAAAGCTGAACCCAAACAATAATGACTATGCTCATAACTTTCAGCCCAATCACGAAGAGCTTCATTTACCGCATCTTTTAGCGTTGCTGAACCACTAGTAACACTAACTACTTTTGCTCCAAGAAGACGCATTTTAGTAACATTAGGTGCTTGGCGTTCTATATCTATTTGCCCCATATAAATCACACATTCTAGCCCAAACATGGCACACGCTGTTGCTGTTGCTACCCCATGTTGCCCAGCTCCAGTTTCGCCAATAATCCGCGTTTTTCCCATTTTTTTGGCTAGCAAACATTGTCCTAAAGAGTTATTAATCTTATGCGCTCCAGTATGAAGCAAATCTTCACGCTTTAGAAAAACTCTTACTTTACCACCTATTGCATTTGCAAAGTTTTTTACCTCAGTAAGTGCGGTTGGGCGTCCAGTGTAGTTCTTAAGTATTGAATTTAACTCTTGTTTGAAACCTTCAGTTTTAGCAATTGTGGTATATGCGTTTTCAAGTTCTAAAAGCGGTGGTATAAGTAGCTCTGGAACATATCGCCCTCCAAAATGTCCGTAGCGTTCAGGTCTTACATGACGAATAAAATCAGAAACTTTTTTAATATCTTTAACTCCAAGACTGCTTTCTACCCCAGAAGATAGATCTACCCCGTCTGGAATGTAGGTATTTATTTTTTCTTGAACATTAGTAATATCAAGTGCCCCAGCGATAAAATATCTAAATGGTGTTTCAAATGGCACCATATTTTCAAAAAGTAAAAAATCACGCTTAGGGTCTAGGTTAGTAGGTAATGGCTTATCGTCAGCTACATAAATAATTTGTAGTTTAGGATCAAGCTTGGTACAATAACTTCGCACTTTGTCGCTATGCAATTGCACGACTTGAAGATTAAGACGTTTTATGATTTCTAACATCTCATCAAATTCTTCATCGACAAAAACACCAACCACTTCAGCTCCGCCATTTCTAATTGCATCTGCAATAATAATAGCATTGTCAATACTTACCTGACGTGGTGATACACTAGAAAATAACAATCCAATATAATCAGCACCATTTATTGCTGCTTGTTTTGCAGTGGTTGGATTAGTTAATCCACAAATTTTTATTAACATATTTCACTTCCTGTATTTAACCATATTAGGGCATGGATTCCAAATGCTATCGAGACAGCATTATGTTTATGTTTGGAATGACGGAGGAATCATAATCCCCAACCTTTTTATCCGTCATACCAGAAACTTTTTCGTCATCAAAGCGTAGGCTGGGATCCATGCCCTTGCCCTACTGCCAATTCCCAAAAAACTCACGAGGGTCATTCAGTTTTGACAGCGCTGTGCCAACCAAAACCGCATTATAACCAAGACGATACATATTAAGTGCATCTTCATAACTATTAACCCCTGATTCAGCTATTTTTACTATATTATGAGGTATAAGTTTTATCAAATCACCATAAATCTCTGGGTGCATACTAAAATCGCGTAAATCACGTTGATTTACCCCAATTACATCAGCTCCAGAATGAAGTGCAATAGGTAATTCATCAGGACTATGCACTTCTACCAATGCTTCTAAACCAAATTCATGAGCTAGTCTAACCATTCTAGCCGTATTATTATGTAAAACCGACACCATTATCAAAATCGCATCAGCTCCAGCATTTTTTGCATCTGCTATTTGTTCCGGATATATAAAGAAATCTTTACATAAGATAGGAATATTAGTATCTTTTAGGGCTTTTGCTACATTTTTTAAATCATCAATTAAACCAGAAAATCCCTCATCAGTTAATACTGAAATCGCACTAGCACCAGCTTCTACATAGCTAATAGCCCGTGCAACTGGATCGCTAATTGAAGCAATAGATCCCGCTGATGGTGAAGCGCGTTTTATTTCAGCTAATACGGTACCACTTGGCTTACTCATCAGTGCTGATTTTAAGCTTTTCTTCTTAACAGGAACTTTACTTTTACGTAATATAATTTCATGTAATCTATTCCTTGGAATAATATTACCCTGTTTTATACGTTCTTTAACAATATTAACACATTCTTTCAGTGAAGCATTAGTGCCATAAATATAAAGAGCTACCGCAGCATTTAAAATCAATGTATCTGTTATTGAGGTATCAACTCCAGAAAACGCCTTACTAATTAATCCTGAATTATATAAAGCGTCCCCTCCAGCTAAATCAGCTAAGCTACATTTTCGTAAACCAAGCTCTTCTGGCGCTATCATAATTTTTTCGATTTTATCACTGACTACTAAAGCTTCAATTGGGCCAATGCAACTAAGCTCATCCATTCCATTAGCACTAAATACAATTGAACGCTTGGTACCTATCTTTAAAAGTGTATTGGCAATTAAATCTACACGCTTTGGATCATATACCCCAAGAACTATATGTTCTGCATTAGCAGGGTTACACATTGGCCCCAATAAATTAAATATCGTAGGCACTCCAAGACTTTTTCTTATATCACGAACCATGGCAAGTACTGGGTGGAAATTTGGAGCAAAACAAAACCCAAAATTTGTTTCTTTTACTGATTCAACTATGTCATCACTTGATTGGTTTAGCTTATATCCTAATTGCTCTAACACATCGGCTGAACCACATATTGAAGATTGAGCACGATTACCATGTTTTACTACAGGGACCAAACATGCAGCAGTTAAAAGAGCTGCAGCTGTAGAAATATTAACACTACCAGAGTTATCGCCTCCAGTACCAACGATATCAACAACAGGATAATCTAATTTAATAGTTGTGGCATGTTCTTTTACTGATTTTAT
>CANMQR010000177.1 GCA_947499925.1 Neisseriaceae bacterium | reverse complement strand
TTTTCGCTTTAACGTTTAATTTGGAGTGAGTTTATGAGAATTAAATTAGGCTTTGGAAACCAATGTCTATTAGCACTAGTTCTTGGTTTGGTATTTGGTCATTATGTACCAAGTGATATTGTTGGCTATATAAGTCCATTTGGCGATGCTTTTTTAAAGTTACTAAAACTAGTAATAGTACCACTTACTTTCTCAACAATTGTAGCTAGCTTCTCAAAATTAGAGAGTATCGCTCTAGTTAAAAAATTAGGTTTAAATACTTTGCTATGGTTTGTAATCACTGCACTTTTGGCTAGTAGCGTTGGTGTAATAGTTGGTTCTATCTTTAACCCAGGGAGTAATTTACAGCTTGACCCACAATTAGTATCGCAATATACACCACGAGAAATACCTACTATAGCAAGTACCTTACTTAATATGGTTCCGGGTAATTTGATTAAAGATATTGCTGATGGTAAAGTAATTCCAGTGATTATATTTGCTATATTTTTTGGGGTGGCTCTTACATCTTTACATGAGAAAGGGAAGAATTTACGTAATTTTTTTGACGAATTTTCTCAGACGATGTTTAAGATTACGCGTGTAATTATTCGTATGTCGCCGATTGGTATTTTCGCTCTTGTTGCACCAATTGGCAATGAATATGGGGTTGCTACTTTATTACCATTAGTTAAATTTATTATTGCAATTTATCTTGCTTGTATAGTTCAATTGTGTATTTATGCAGTACTATTGCTAATTGCTGCCAAAAAGAATCCATATGCGTTCTTTAAAGAGTTTTGGCCAGCAATGATTACTGCTTTTACAACTTCTTCAAGTCTTGGTACATTGCCGGTGACTTTGGAGACTTTAGTTGATAGAGTTAAAATTCGTGAGCAAGTAGCAGGTTTTGTAGCGCCTCTTGGAGCTACTATGAAGATGGATGGTTGTGGTGCAATTTATCCCGCAATAGTATGTATACTAACGGCGAATATTTTTCATATTGACTTATCAATGCAACAATATATTATGATTGTATTAACTTCAGCAATAGCTACAATTGGAACTGCTGGAGTTCCTGGAACTGCTTCAATAATGGCAACAGTAGTATTGGTGAGTGTTGGTTTACCGCTTGAAGGTTTAGCTTTAGTAATTGGGATTGATAAAGTTATCGATATGATGAGGACTATGACAAATGTCACTGGTTCTGGTGTTTGTGCAACTATTGTTAATAAAAACTATAAAGAAGATATTATTTTAAGTAAATAAAAGAAGGTTTATATGCAAGTTAATGAGATTAGAAAACAGTTTTTGGATTATTTTGCATCAAAAGGGCATACGGTTGTTACTTCAAGCTCCCTTATTCCGCACGATGACCCAACATTGTTATTTACTAATGCTGGTATGAATCAGTTTAAAGATGTATTTCTTGGCTTAGAAAAACGAGATTATGTACGAGCAACCTCATCACAGAAATGTGTACGTGCTGGTGGCAAACACAATGACTTAGAAAATGTAGGTTATACTGCACGCCATCATACTTTTTTTGAAATGTTAGGCAATTTTAGTTTTGGTGATTATTTCAAACTTGAGGCTATCAAATTTGCTTGGGAGTTCTTGACAGTTGTATTAAAACTACCTCAAAGTAAACTATATGTTACTGTTTATCATACTGATGATGAAGCATTTGATATCTGGAATAAGACTATTGGTTTAGCAGAAGATAGAATTATCAGAATAGGTGATAAAGTAGCGGGCGGATCAGATAATTTCTGGCAAATGGGTGAAACTGGGCCATGTGGGCCTTGTACCGAGATATTTTATGATCATGGAGATCATATATTTGGAGGTTTACCTGGAACTCCTAACGAAGATGGGGATAGATTTATAGAAATCTGGAACTGTGTGTTTATGCAGTTTAATCGCGATGCTAAAGGGGTGTTGCACCCATTACCAAAGCCATCAGTAGATACGGGTATGGGTTTAGAGCGTATTTCAGCAGTGATGCAACATGTTAATAGCAACTATGACATCGATTTATTTACTCATTTAATTAAATCGGCAAGTGAAGTTACAGCTTGTAGTGATATGAATAACTCATCACTAAAGGTTTTGGCAGATCATATTCGTTCAATATCATTTTTAATAGCGGATGGAGCGATACCATCAAATGAAGGTCGTGGTTATGTACTACGCCGAATTATTCGTCGAGCTATTCGTCATGGGTATAAACTTGGAAAGAAATCAGCATTTTTACATAAATTAGTTAATACTCTTGTAGTTCAAATGGGGGATGCTTATCCTGAATTGAAGCAAAATCAACAAAAGATTGAAACTACAATATTACAAGAAGAGAAAAACTTCTTCCAAACTATTGAAAATGGTATGGAAATGCTATTAACTGAACTTAAAAAATTACAGCTAACAACCAAGGTTTTATCAGGTGATGTCGCTTTTAAACTATATGATACTTATGGGTTTCCACTAGATTTAACTGAAGATGTATGTCGTGAGCATGATATCACTGTCGATATTGCTGGTTTTGATATTGGTATGCAAAAACAAAAAGAAATGGCTAAAGCAGCAGGTAAATTTAAGGCTGGAACTAGTTTAGAATATACTGGAACAGATACTGGGTTTATTGGTTATAATGAAAATAATATTGAAGCTCGTGTGGTTGCACTATATTGTAATAATGAGCCTGTTGATATTCTAAATTCTGGAGAATCAGGTGTTGTTGTACTTGATCAAACCGTGTTTTACGCTGAGAGTGGTGGTCAAGTTGGGGATGTCGGAGTTATCCAAATTAATGGTGGAGCTACATTATTTGAAATTAGTGATACTCAAAAAATCCGTCCTACAGTATTTGGACATATTGGTAATTTAGTTATTGGTACTCTTAGAGTTGGCGATACTATTAATGCTACATATGATTTACATAAGAGACTAGCTACGGCTCGTAATCATTCAGTAACTCATTTATTACATAAGGCACTACATGAAGTAGTTGGTATTCACGCTACACAAAAAGGATCTTTGGTATGTAGTGATTATACACGTTTTGATTTTGCTAATGATAAGCCTGTTACTAAAGAACAAATTGAAGAAATTGAA
>CANMQR010000176.1 GCA_947499925.1 Neisseriaceae bacterium | reverse complement strand
TTACCATCTTTATCATCCCGAGCGATTAAATTGCCATTATCAGCGAAATACTGATGAGCTCCATCAATTCCTTGATACATTGAGTGATATAGTACGCCATTAGCACTAGGGCAGCTAGTTAATGTTTTATCTATAGAATAGCTACTAAACTTAATTGCATGATTATTTATATATTTAAGTCCGGATTGATAACCGCTTTCATCAACCCATGTACTATCAATAATATAATTACTACCATCTATATTTACTGAATTAGAGCCTATTACTTTGGATAATTGCAAGTCCCAGCCCTTACTCAACCCCAAAGCTCCAACTGATGCAGTATTAGAGCTAGAATACACTAGATTAAAGTTAAGATCTATATCTTTAGTAACACCAGAACTAGCAATTAAACTGCGACTAAGAGTTAAAGTACCAGTTTGGCCATTAACATCTTCACCACTATAGAGTGAGCTATTATATGCTTGTGAACCTTGATAAGATGTATTAGCATCATCAGCTGCTATTTGAGATACTGAAATATTATGTGGTTTGATTTTGCCTGATGTTGCACCATTAGCATTATTGCCAGTTTTTGAATTACAAGCTGAAAGATAAACTAATAATGATAGTATGGTCAGTATTTTAAGTAGTATTTTAGTATTCATGTGCTTTAATCCCCTTGAGTTAATGTATATGTAACAATTAGGCGTAATCATATACTAATGGTAGTTGGGGCGTTTCGTAAGATTTATCCTTAAATATTAAGGTGAAATGAGTTTAGTGAGAATTATTTAAAACTTGTTTGATAAAAGGAATAGTAATATTTCTTTGTTGTTCTATAGCGGAAGTAGTGATTTTATGGATGGTTGTGATTAATACACCAATATTACGAGTGTAATGGTTTATCAGATATCGTTTTTCATTATCATCAAGAGTTATGCCTTCTTCTTTAGTAAATATACCGATAGCATCTATTAGCTCATCATCATTTAGAGCTTTAAGATTTAGATTAATACCTGATAATATACGTGTCTTTAAGTCCTCGCGGATATTGGTGCTAAGCTGTGTTCTACTACTTGTTAGGAGTTGATTATTGAGATTGTTTAGTTTAATTTGATTAAACAAATCAAATAACTCAATTTGCTTATTATCATCTAAATATTCTATATTGTCTATGGCAATATATTTGTAATTATCAACAATCTCGCGTAAATTAGTTTCTAATGCATTATCAATAAATATAGCAGTACTAGGTGCGCTATGTATCCAAGCTTTTAGTAGATGAGTTTTGCCACTATGAGAAGCACCAATGATATGACTAAATTGACTGTTATAACTACTTAATAAATTAATTATTTTTTGGTTGTTTAGTGGGATAAAATTACTAAAAGTAGGATTACTACCAAATAAGTCTAATAATTGAGGCTGCATTAATATCTTACTTATTCACTATAAAACTTAGTTTTAGAGTAATATAACCTAGCGTGTCGTAGTAATACAATAGCAATGGTCGACAGTGGTAATGCCAAAAGTACTCCTACAAAACCAAAAATCTGGCCAAATACCATTAAAGCAAAAATAATCATAATAGGATTTAGTCCAATTTTACCACCAACTAAAAATGGAGTAACTAAACCACCTTCTAAAACATGCCCAACAGCAAAGGTAATCAGGATGCCATAAATTTGTTGCATACCGTCAAACCCGGCAAACCCGATAGATAGAGATATCAATAATCCAGTTACAATACCTAAGTATGGTATGAATACTAGAAAACCGGTGAGCGCCCCAACTACGATACCCGAATGTAGTCCGATAATATCAAGTGCAGTAGCATAATATATTGCCATTATGATCATTACACTTATTTGTCCACGTAAATAAGCAGCAAGAATCGCATCAATGTCATTAAGAATATTATGTACACTCTCAACATAGCTTCTTGGGATTAGGCTATCAAAAAATTTAACCAATTGATGCCAGTTATTAATAGAATAAAACATAATAAAAGGTATAAGTATGATATAAATTATTATTTCTATGATAATAAAACTATTTTTTGCTAATGGAGAAAATACATTTACATTATTGTATATATTAACAAAATCACTTAATAACAAAGCTTTAACTGTTGCAAAATCTACGGTGAAATTAGTGCCGTATTTCAGATTGGTATAGCCTAATACTTTGGTATTAAACATGTTTATCAAACTTGGGGTGCTAATTATAATTGATTTTAGCTGCATAATAAGTGTTGGAATCATAATTAGTGGAATACTTAAAAACACTATAAATACTGTAAATGAAATGATAAAACTAATAATAGATCGGCGAATTTTAAATTTTAAATTAATTTTTTCTACAAGTGGGTTCACTATATAAGTTAAAATTAGGGCTACGATAAATGGAATTAATATTTTTCCTAAAACAAGAATTGCACCAAATATTGCCAGAACTGCTATACAGAGGCTGATGATTGGTTTAATATTAAAATTATTTTGCATTGTTGTTCCTAATTGGGTTACAAATTATTAATACGTAATTATACTATTTTTAAGGTTGGTTAATGAAGACTTCTGTTACATATAAAGATGCGGGTGTAGATATAAATGCTGGAGATGAGCTAGTTGAAAGAATTAAACCCTTTGCAAGAAGGACTATGAGGCCAGAAGTATTGGCAGGTATTGGTGGGTTTGGAGCAATGTTTGAACTTGGACGTAAATACAATAATCCAGTTTTAGTATCAGGTACTGACGGTGTTGGGACAAAGTTAAAGTTAGCTTTTTTACTTGATAAACACGATACTATTGGGATTGATTTAGTTGCAATGTCAGTTAATGATATTTTGGTTCAAGGAGCTGAGCCATTATTTTTTCTTGACTATTTTGCCTGCGGCAAGCTAGATATAGAAACTGCTAGTGCAGTAGTTCGTGGTATTGCCCATGGTTGTGAAGAGTCAATGTGTAGTTTAATTGGCGGCGAAACTGCTGAAATGCCAAGCATGTACCAAGATGGCGAATATGATTTGGCCGGGTTTGCTGTTGGGGCTGTTGAAAAAGAAAATATTATTGATGGAAGTCGTCTATGTAGTGGAGACGTAATTATTGGGCTTGCAAGTAG
>CANMQR010000175.1 GCA_947499925.1 Neisseriaceae bacterium | reverse complement strand
GTATACTTGCCATATTTAAGATGAGTGGCAATAATTTTATTAATTGGAACCCCAAGCCTATATAGTTCTAATATTTTTTCCTTATCATTATCATACATTGACGCTTGTATTGTCCCCTTAGGTTTGCCAAGCTTAATTCCCATAGCCACTCTAGCTCGTAGACCTTCTTTGGTACGCTCAGAAATAAAGTCCCGCTCTAACTCTGCTAGCATTGAAAATACTGTAATTAAAACTTTATTGGTTATGTTGTTTTTATCTTTGGGATTTAAATCTAGATTTTGCTTGATTAGGATAAGCCTTGTTTGTTTTTTCTCTAAAATTGATTCAATAATATTTAGAGTTTCCTTGATTGAACGTCCCAAGCGTGATAATTCTGAGGCAATTACAACATCTTTGGGGTTTAACCTATCTAATAATTCACTTATACGTCTTTGTTCCATAGTTTTTCTGGATGACATTTCTAGTTCAATCCATTCATCAACCATTATTTTATTATCCATACAATAACGACTAATAAGGTTTTTTTGCCCTTCTAAATTTTGGTCAGTAGTACTCACACGAATATACCCAAAAATCATATAAAAACCTCATTTTAAACTTGTTTTGTTCTTAAGGTGAATTTAAGACTTATTTAACAGTAAATATTCTACCATACAACGTACCTAAATGATAAAATAATTACTTGTAAAAAACGACCGTTATAAAAATTAAATTTTAATATCGATACTTATTAATGCGAATACTTGAAATACTAACCAAAGATGAGCAAGCAGATTTTGATAGCCCACCAACTTTTGATATACTGGCACAGAAAAAATATTTTGCGGTATCTAAAGATATTGAAAGCTGGTTAAAAACAATCTCATCACCCACGTACGTTGTGGGGTTTACTTTGCTATTGGGTTATGCTTGCTGTAGGAGTAAATTTTTTTCACCAAAAACATTTCACCAATCAGATATAAATTTTATTTGCAAGAAATTTAAATTAAATCACTGCAAAATTAATTTTACTTTATACAATCCACGCACTTTTACTTACCACAAGCAAAAAATACGAAAACATTTACAACTACTACAATTTGATAACACGGTTTTGCAAATATTTGAAGATAGCATCCGAGAGAAAATTGCTAAATCACAATCACTCAAACAAATATTATATGAAGTTGCTGATAGTTTTAATGCTCGCAAAATTGAAGTACCAACTTACAATCGCTTTGCTACAGTGATAACAGCAGAAAGTAGTAAATTTGAGAACAATTTAACTGCTACTATTGAAACAGCATTATCTAAAACTCAACAGGAAGTATTAGATGCCTTGCTAGACATAGATGACAATAACAATTATATACTAACTAGACTAAAAAATATTAATCAGGAAAGAAACCCGGCAGCTATAAATAATAGTGTTCGCGATTTTCAGCTAATAAAAAATGTGTACCAAGTAATTTCACCGGTAATTGTTAGTCTCGGAATTCATATTGATACTGTAAAACAATATGCAACTTGGGTACGTAAAGCAACCTTGCATCAGATACAACGATTAAGCAAAAATAAGCAATATTTACATCTAATTTGTTTTATTAATCATCAGTATTGTTTACGTCAAGATATACTGGCTGATATTTTATTGTTGTCAGTACGAAATGCTGAAAATGCTGCATCTAAAGAGGAAAAATCATTAGCGTATCAATACACTGCATTATATGAACACGCATTTAACGTCATATCAAATTCCAGAACATCCTACAAAGAGTTAATTAAGCAAATTGAATCTGTAATTAAAACTACAGCCATGCCAGATACAGAGAAAGTTACCAAGATTGATGAATTAATCAATAATTATCGCGCCCAACAACCTGAAAATGATATTTGTGATAATGAAATCAAGGATAATTTAAATAATTTACAATCAAAGAATTATTACAGCATTCTTTCTGCTGCTTCACAAAAACTACAAAATAGAGTAGCTAACATCATGCGTTACATCTCATTTGAAGAAAACAGCACGACAATTTATAGAGCAATTGCATATTATCAGGCCAAAGATGGTAACATTACTAAAACCGTTCCAACAGAATTTATGAGTATTGCAGAACAGGATGCGTTAGAGGATAACAATGGCAAATTCTCTGTTTCTTTATATAAAGCATTATTGTATATTCACACAGCCACCGCACTGAAAGCTGGCGTTATTAGTTTAAAACCATCATATCGTTATTTATCACTGGAAAATTATTTATACCCACTTGCTAAATGGCTAAAGTATAAGTCATCCCTGTTAGAAGAAACTGAACTTACGCAATATCAAGACATTTCTCAATTGCTATCGCAACTCCAGCAAATGTTAGATATGCAATTTAAATTAACCAACAAAAATATCATAGATGGCAAAAATGAGCATATCAAATTTGATACCAAGAACAAAGTGGTAATCGCAACTCCAAAGGTTGAAAAGCCTAATATGAAATCTATTGCCAGCCTATTTTCTGAGTGCAAATATACACCAATATTAAAAGTACTCAATGATGTTCAGCAAGCCACTGATTATTTGAGTTGTTTACGCCATTTAAGCGTCAAGAATAAACAAGTATTACCGAATACCCAAGTATTTTATGCAGCAATATTAGGTCTGGGCTGTAATATTGGTATTAGTAAAATAGCGAATGTATCGCGTGGGATTAGTGAAGATGTATTACAGCATTTAGTAAACTGGCATATTAGTTTAGACAATGTTCATTTGGCTAATCGTAAAATATTAGAGTTTTTGAGTAAATTATCACTTGCCCATATTTATAAGAAGGATGCCACCAAATTACATTCATCTAGTGATGGCAGAAAAATTGGTGTATCAGTAGAATCTTTAAATGCTAACTCTTCTTATAAGTATTTTGGTAAAGGCATGGGAATAACTAATTATTCATTTATTGATGAATTAAATCGCGTATTTTATGCTACAGCAATTAGTGCTGACCAAGAACATGCTCATGTAATTGACGGCTTAACTCATAACCCATTAATTAAAAGTGATATCCATTCAACTGATACACATGGTTATTCAGAAGTAATTTTTGCGATAATGTATTTAATTGGTATTGATTTTGCTCCCC
>CANMQR010000174.1 GCA_947499925.1 Neisseriaceae bacterium | reverse complement strand
TATTAGTTTCTTTAAGAAGACTAACAAGAAATATCAAACTAAAATTAATGATGTTCTAAGAGCTTATAAAATCGCTTATGAAAATACACATCGCTAAGCAAATAGATATATTGAACCAGTAACTATAATTACTTTTTTATTCATTTGTTTGGCTTTGTTTATAGCATCTATTGGTTTATCAATACATAGTTCATTATGGAAGAGCACTGCTCCAATATTAGCTATATCAGCTCCCTTCATACCACGTGGATTATTATCAATACTTGTATATATTACGCTAGTAGCCAATTTAGCAAAATATTTAAGCATCGCTTTTACATTTTTATCACGAAGTATTGATGTTACAATCACAACATCAATAGGATCATAGATCCCTAGTAACGAATCGTGCAAACTCTTAGCACCAGACTCATTATGGGTAGCATCAACAATCACCAGTGGATTTTTTTCTAATACCATCAAGCGATATGGCCAAACAGTATTTTCGGCTGCATATTTAATATGCTTGTCAGCTATTCCCATATCTTTAAATACAGCATAAGCACACAAAAAATTATACGCTTGAAATTTACCAAACAAACTAAGACTATATAGCTTATAATCAACATTAAGAAGTGTTCTAAAGTGTTCTAGATCTAAATCAATGCTAAATTCAAACTTACTTAACACATTGATATAATTTGTGGTTTTATTTGAGATAACTTCAGCTACTTCTGGTTTATTATCAGCAAATATAGTTAACCCGGCTTTAATAATCCCTGATTTTTCAGTGGCTATTTCAGATATAGTATTTCCAAGCCACATACAATGCTCTAATTCAACATTAGTTATAATCGAATATTTCGAATTTACCACATTGGTTGCATCTTTTAACCCACCCATTCCAACTTCAAGAATAAGCCAATCAATAGCATAACTAGCAAAATACTCAAACATTATTGTAGTTAAAAATTCAAAAGGTGATAATTCGATATTATGAACTGTTATTAGCTCTTTGATTTTGAAATAGATAGACTCTAAATCTGTATCACTAATTTCTTTATGATTGATGATAATACATTCATTGATTTTAGTTATATGAGGGCTTGTAAATTTACCAACTTTATATCCACCATTAACGAGTCCTGACTCCAAAAAAGCAGCAGTTGAGCCTTTACCATTGGTGCCAGTAATATGGATTACTTGATATCTATGCTGTGGATTACCCAAAATATCAAGGATTTTATGCACACGCTCTAACCCAGGAATAATATTAGTATTGCCTGGATTTATTAGATCATTAATAAGATTAATATTTAGCATATTTATTAGCCAAAAGTAAATGCATACGCTTCTAGATTAGCACTTCCAATATCTAATTCAAGTATACCATCCTTTGCAGTATCTTGATTAATAAGCTCATATAATCTATGTCCAGTAACAGTAACAACTCCATTTGGTGCATCAATTCCTGCATCCTTACCAAGATCTTGCCCATTTAGTTTTAGGTTTATAGTAATAGGAATATTGCTAGGATTTCCTAGAACTAAATAAACGTGTTTGGCATTGAAGTTTATAACCAAACTACTATTATTACCTTTAGTAATGATCCTTTGATTTTCAATAAGCCATTTACCAGATATACCCCATTTGTTTAAAGGTATATTCTTTGAAAGAATATAATCTTGCTCTGCATTTTGGTTAAAATCTCCATCAAAGCTATCTGCTCTATCAAAGCCTAAATAAGTCTCTGGAGTTTGATTCAAATTATAATTAGCAATGGTATTAGTAGCATTGCTACCATTTTTATCTAAACCAAGAAGAGCTCTAATATTATTCTCAGTTTCTTGATAATTACCCTCGCCAAAGCTAGTATATATTACATTACCTTCTTTATCAACCAAGTAATGTGCTGGCCAATATTTATTATTATAGTTAGTCCAAGTATCTAATTTATTATCTAATGCAACTGGATATTTAATTCCATCTCTAGCTATAGCCTGAACTACATTATCTTTGTTTTTTTCAAACTCAAATTCTGGAGCATGAACACCCACGATAACTAGCCCTTTATCATGATATTTATTATACCAATCATTCAGGTACGGCTGGGTACGAATACAATTGATACACGAATAAGTCCAAAAATCAACTAATACCACCTTACCTTTTAGTAGTTTAGGAGTAAGAGGCTTATTATCAGGTGTATTAAGCCATACATTAGAAGTAGCGAACTCTGGCATTGGGTATGGATTAGATAGCGCATTTTCTAATTCACCGCTACCTTTGACACTAGTTGTTATAGAAGAATTATTTTGCGCAGTTGGTCGTGACAAAATATTTTGCGGGTTAAAGCCTGACGCGATAAATAGAACTGCTCCTAATACCAAAACACCTAGTATTTTACGAACCAAGCCCGCATTAGTACTTAAAAATGAAAGTTTTGCTATTAAACGTCTACCAGTTAATGAAATTATCAACATTGGAATCCCAGCGCCAATTGCAAAAGCAAGGATTAGACATATAGCACTAAAATTATTTTGTTCGCGAATTATTTGTACTAACGCTACCGCTAATATTGGCCCAGCACATGGAGTCCATACTAATCCAATTAATATTCCAATCAATACTCCACTAAAAAACCCATCTTTGGCATTCGCTGATAGAGTTGTACCGGTGCTTGCAAAATTCTGTGTAAGACTCCCAAATTTTTCTTGAAGCTTTTCTGATAATAGCATTATACCAAAAAGGGCTAGGAGAATTAATGACCCATATTTAATATAATCAAGATTAATATGTAGAACAGAAACCAATTCACGGGATAATAAAGCAAATAAGCTAAACGCTATTACAAAGCCACTAATTATTCCAAAAGGCCTTCGGCGTCCACCAGCAACTGAAGTTGATAGAATCAACGGTAAAACAGGTAGAATACACGGAGATGCAATTAGTGCCAAGCCCTCAAGAAACGATAAGCCTACTTCAATTGGATGCATAATTATTCTCCTGTTAATTTTAAAATATTAGGGCAAGTGAGGGTGGCGGAAATTTTGTGTAAATCATTTTTTCGTTACCCTTTATTAATTTCAGAAAGCTCTAAGTCGAATTTAATAATAAATTGATTTAGTGCCATTTCCCAATCTCTAATAGGCATTGTCCATTT
>CANMQR010000173.1 GCA_947499925.1 Neisseriaceae bacterium | reverse complement strand
TTCAAGCTTTTGTTTTTCGCTCTCTTTTTTACGAAGTTCTAGTTCATAGAGCTTTGCTTTTAGCATTTTCATAGCTTCATCTCTATTGCGATGTTGCGATCTATCGCTTTGACATTGAACTACTGTATTAGTTGGAATATGTGTCATTCGAACTGCAGAGTCGGTTTTGTTAATATGCTGACCTCCAGCACCAGATGCTCTATAGGTATCAATTCTAACATCTGCTGGGTTAATTTCAATCTCAATATCATCATTTACTTCAGGATACACAAAAACACTAGAAAAAGAAGTGTGACGTTTATTGTTTGAGTCAAAGGGAGAGTTTCGTACTAAACGATGAACCCCTGTTTCGGTTCTTAAATACCCAAAAGCATAATCCCCAAATACTTTGATAGTTGCATATTTAATCCCAGCTACATCGCCTGATTGCTCTTCAAGTATCTCAACTTTGAAGCCTTTTCTGTCGCAGTAGCGCATATACATGCGAAGTAACATTTCCGCCCAGTCTTGAGCTTCAGTGCCACCACTACCTGATTGGATATCGATAAAACAGTTATTAGGATCCATGGGATGGTTAAACATTCGTTTAAACTCAAGTTCTGATAATTCAGTATCCAGACTGTTTAAATCTGTAGCAACTGCTAATATAGTGCTTTCATCATTTTCATCGCGTGCCATTTGAAATAGGTCAGAGCTATCGATAATAGCACCATCAAGAATATCAATTTGATTAACTATTGTTTCCAGTTGTTTCTTTTGGCGGTTTAGTTCCTGAGCTTTTTCTTGGTTATTCCAAATTTCTGGATTTTCAAGTTCAAGATTAACTGATGCTAGAGTTGATTTTTTAGTAGCATAATCAAAGATACCCCCGTAACTCATCAAGGCGGAGTTTTAGGTTTTTACCTTGTTCTTCAATACTGTTTATTTGTTCAATTTCTAGCATCAATTTTCTTTCATTAACCTAATAAATGAGTTACAGCACTACGCTCTTCAAGTAGTTCGTTGTAAGTTTCAGTGATTCTAGAGCGGCTAAATTCACTGATTTCTAGTCCTTGTACAATCTCATACTTACCGTTTTTACAAGTAACTGGATACCCAAAAATTACCCCTTCAGGAATTCCATAACTACCATCACTTGGAATACCCATAGTTACCCAATCATCAGCTGGTGTACCTAATACCCAGTCACGGATATGGTCAATTGCAGCATTTGCAGCAGATGCAGCAGAAGATAATCCACGAGCTTCAATAATTGCAGCGCCACGTTTTTGAACTGTAGGTATAAAATCATTTTCTAACCAAGCTTGATCTACTAGAGATGAAGCTTTAGTTCCAGCAACTTCAGCATGGAAAATATCAGGATATTGTGTAGCTGAATGATTACCCCACACGATAATTTTTTTAACTTCTGTTAAATGTTTACCTGTTTTACTAGCAATTTGACTAATAGCACGGTTATGATCAAGGCGTAACATAGCTGAGAAATTACTTGGATTCAATCCTTTAGCATTTTTCATGGCGATGTATGCATTAGTATTAGCAGGGTTTCCTACAACTAGTACTTTTACATCTTTTTTAGCTACACTAGCTAAAGCTTTACCTTGAGTAGTAAAGATAGCACCGTTTGCTTCAAGTAAATCTTTACGTTCCATTCCTTTACTTCGAGGGCGTGCTCCAACTAATATTGCAATATCAGCATCAAGAAAAGCAACATATGGGTCATGGCTAATAGTTATACCATGAAGTAGTGGGAAAGCACAATCATCAAGTTCCATAACTACACCTTTAAGTGCGGGGATTGAAGCTTCTATATCAAGTAATTGTAAAATAATTGGTTGATCAGCACCTAGCATATCGCCACTTGCAATACGAAATAATAAACTATAACTAATCTGACCGGCAGCTCCAGTAACTGCAACTTTAACTGGTGACTTCATAAACATAGCTCCTAAGGGATAAAAATAAAATTAAGCTGTATTTTAGCAAAAAAATGGTGGTTTATGTAACTAAATTATATTATCGCTTTGTTGGTTTCTAGGGTAAAATACGGTTTAATAATTAACAAAGTTACTAATTAACTGTATTTGTTAACCATTTATTTTATTAAAGGTGATAAAAATTTATGTTGATGTATCCACAAATTAATCCAGTTATGTTAAATCTTGGTATCTTTAAAATCCATTGGTATGGTTTTATGTATATGTTAGGGTTTTTATTCTTTTTATTTGTTGGTAAGTGGTGGGTTAAAAAATATCAACATCCATTTATTACGCCCAAGATAATTGATGATATGCTTTTATATGGCGTGCTTGGCGTGGTGTTAGGTGGGCGGCTTGGCTATTGTTTGTTTTATCAACCTGCTTATTTTTTTAGTCATCCATTAGATATATTAAAAACATGGGATGGTGGTATGTCATTTCATGGTGGTATGCTTGGGGTATTTGTTGCTATATATTTATTTGCGCATAAACTTCACCGCAGATTTTTGGAAATTAGTGACTTTTTAGCACCACTTATGCCAGCTGCACTATTTTTTGGACGCATTGGTAATTTTATCAACGGCGAATTATGGGGTAAATTATGTAGCCCAAATTTACCTTGGGGCATGGTATTTCCACAGTCAGGAATTATGCTACCACGCCATCCATCAGAATTATATGAAGCACTTGGAGAGGGGCTGATATTACTTGCGATTCTTTGGGTTTATGCAACTAAGCAACGGAAGGTAGGGCAGGTGTCAGCTGTATTTATGATAGGCTACGGTGTTATTCGGTTTGTGATTGAATATTTCCGCGAGCCTGATTCATTTTTGGTGGGTTTTACCGCTAAAACCGGTTTATCAATGGGGCAATGGCTATGTATACCAATGATAATTATTGGTGTAATTATTTACTATGTTGCGACTAAGAAAGCTATTGAACTCAAATAAAGATCTTCATGGTATCCTAAATCAAGTATTTGGGTACTCCACATTTCGTGGAGAGCAACAGCAAATTATAGAGCAAATAATTGCAGGTGGCAATGCTTTTGTATTAATGCCAACTGGTAGTGGGAAGTCATTATGCTATCAAATCCCAGCTATTGTTTTAGATGGTGTAGCTATTGTTGTTTCGCCATTAATTTCTTTAATGCAAGATCAAGTAG
>CANMQR010000172.1 GCA_947499925.1 Neisseriaceae bacterium | reverse complement strand
TTAGCCTTATTGCTTTATTGGGTAAATTTGGTGGTTCCTTTATAACTGGCAAAGTTATGGGGATGACAAATAATGAGTCAACAATGCTTGGATCATTACTAAATATGCGTGGGATTATTGAGATTATATTACTTAATATTGGTTTAGATATTGGTATTATCAACGACAAAATCTATACTATTTTATTAACTATGGCAATGATATGCACATTCTTTGCAACATCTTTATCATTATATTTAAGAAAAAAGTTACAACTATCTAAAGTTCAAGAATAATTTGTTTTACCCAAGAAGAAAATACTTCAGATATTCTTGATGCAGTTCCAACAATTTTAGCATGGTCATGGTGTTCTGTTGCAATACCTGTTGCTAGATTGGTAATTGATGAAATCCCAAGCACCTTTATTTTAAAATAATTAGCCATGATTACTTCGTATACTGTTGACATTCCAACAGCATCTGCCCCCATACCAGAAAAAGCTCTGATTTCAGCCTTAGTTTCATAAGTAGGTCCTGATACTGCTATATAAACGCCTTCTCTTGGGGTAAGATTTAACTTTTTAGCTACATTTTTAGCATGATTAATCAACTCATTATTATAACATTCAGTCTGATCTAGAAAACGCGGCCCCAGGTTATTATCATTTTTACCTATTAGCGGATGATTTCCAGTAAAATTAATATGATCATTAATAATCATCAAGTCCCCAGACTCAAACCCTCTATTAATTCCACCTGAAGCGTTACTAACTATCAATGTTTTAATACCAAGGAGATGAAAAACCACTATTGGCAACACCACTTCTGAAGGAGTATACCCTTCATAATAATGAAACCGCCCCTCCATTACTAGAGCTTTCTTATTATTACCCACTTCTACAATAGTAAGGCTACCTTTATGCCCTTCAACGTGACTTTGCGGAAAACCAGGAATATCTGTATAGGGTATAGTTCTAATCATTTTTACCATTTTAGTAAAATCACCCAAGCCTGAGCCTAAAATAACAGCTATTTCAGGTATTTCACAATCAAATGTATTTCGAATATAATTAGCTATTAAATGTGCTTTCTGTAAATCTATATTATTCATAGGGTAAAATTCTCTCCTAAATATACTTGCTTGACTTTTTCATCATTAACTAACTCATCAGGAATACCGCTAGCTAATACATTACCTTCACTAATTATATACCCCCGATCACAAATCCTAAGAGTTTCCCGTACATTATGATCGGTAATAATAACCCCAATACCCAAATCTTTCAAAAAGTTAATAACTTTTTGAATATCAGCAACCGCAATAGGATCAACCCCAGCAAAAGGCTCATCAAGCAAAATAAAGCGTGGATAATTAGCTAGAGCTCTAGCAATCTCACAACGTCTTCTTTCACCACCAGATAACGCCATTGCATTAACATCGCGTAAATGCTCAATATTTAGTGCTTGGAGTAATCTATCAACTTCACTTTGAATTTTTTTATGCCCAAGCTTTTGCAGTTCCAAAATAGCACGTACATTTTCTTCAACAGTCATTTGTCTAAAGATTGAAGCTTCTTGTGGTAAATACCCAAGCCCCATCATTGCTCTTTTATGAACTGGCATACTTTTTATATTAACACCATCAAGAAATATATCACCGCCATCACTAGCTAGAAGTCCTGCAACCATATAAAAGCTTGTGGTTTTCCCCGCACCATTAGGGCCAAGTAGGCCAATAACTTCATTACTACTAACGTGAAATGATACATCTTTTACAACCATACGTGATTTAAAACTTTTTTTGAGATGTTTAACTTCCAGTAAGCTTTTTTCTCTAGTCATTACTTTTGTCCCTGATCTAAAATTACGGTTATTCTACCACCACTAGTTTTCTTAACACCATTACCAAAATTTGATTGTGCGCTATATACTTGCGTCTGGGTATTATATGTAAGCACATCACCAACAATCTCACTTTTACCTTTTCTAATTTTTGCTCGCCCAGTTAATACCGCTAAATTACTCTTGGTATTATATTCAAACTTATCACCCTGACCAACAATTTTAACACCATCATCTTGCATTTGCTCAAATGCAACTGGCTTTCCGTATAGAGTAATTGTTCTATCACCTTCTTTATCCTGACTAGCAACACCCTTATCTGCGTGCACTATTAACGACCCTTTAGTAATTTTTACATCCCCAATAAATTCTAATACTTTTTTATTTTGATCCCCGGTTCCAGAATCCGCTTCAATTTGAACCGGTTTCTTATCGTCAGTCTTTAGTGCATATGAAGGCATAGCAACTAAAAACATTACAAATACTATACTAAATTTATAAAATATAGTTCTCATATACTTACTGCTCATAAATAACTCTTACTTTAGAAGTTAAAATTAAAAAATGTTTTTTATTATCGTATTTAAACCCATGGGTATAAACGGTTCCATTACCTTGCAATGCTTTAGCATCTTCAGCACTACTAAAAATATTATTATTCATATCTAAATTGATATTTTTACCATAAATAGTTACCACCTGTTTTGGATCTGGGTTATACATTTTTAAAATAGCGCTCTCACCCAATAATCCAACTTTAGCATCTCGGTTAAACCAAGCATCATTACTTGTAACGCTATAAGTTATATCATTAGAACTTTCACTAAATAGATTCAATTCCAAATTCTTGATATATATACGCTGGTCATCTGGATACTCAAAAGCTTCTGGACTTTTAAGGGCATACAAAATCTTACCATTTTTATTGTACACACCTCCAGTTATACCTTTAACATTATACTGCGGATTTGCCTTTGGTAATGACATTTTATGAAAATTAATCTGCGTCAATGTGTTAAGCAATAAACATAGTGAAGCTATGATTATTACGGCAAAAAATTGAAATGCTTTGGATGAATAAAATTTATGCATAAAATCTACAAATATCGATTTAAATATTCGTCAAATCGGTTTTGGGATTTAAGAATTAATTCAACCACTTCGCGAAGTACTCCTTCACCACCATTTTTTGTAGTAATATAATCAACTCGTTCTTTAACTACTTCAACAGCATTATTTGGTGCAATTTTAAAACCCACCATAGCCATGGCTCTTAGATCAATCACATCATCCCCAATATAGGCTAACTCTAAAGAATCTAATTTCAATCTTTCTACAATTTCAACTAGTT
>CANMQR010000171.1 GCA_947499925.1 Neisseriaceae bacterium | reverse complement strand
TAAGAAAGTAGATCCTCGTATTTTAATGTCTTTTGCTATGGTGTTAAGTGGAGCTTGCCTAATTGGAATGAGTTATATGGGGCCGTCTCCGAATATTAAATTGATATTCCTATTGGTATTCTTACAAGGTTTTGGGATGATAGGTATATTTGTATTATTAATTACAACAGCATATATAGGTGTACCTGAAGAGTTAAGCGGAGACTGCTCCGGTGTATTTAATTTTGCTCGGAATTTTTCGATGTCAATTGGCACTTCAATTGCAGCAACTATATTATCAACTCAACAACAAGTTGCTTGGGGTGATTTGGCCTCACATGTATCTGATTATGCTCGTGGGTTTCATATATGGTCACAAAATCTAAGTGGATTATCTAGTGCCAGGAATGCCCAATTAATAGCATATACAGTACAAAAAAGCGCTTTGTTTCAGTCATATCTTGACTTATATTTTATGACCGGCTGTATTATTTTAGGTATATTTTGGATGCCATTTATTTTGAAGCGGCCAAATCCAAATGCAAAACCTGTAATGGCTCATTAAACTTTAGTATTTATTTAAGGATTATCCACAATGGAAGAACAACAAGCTGCTAAAATGCATAAACAAACTAATACACAAAAATCACCTAAAAATCTTTTTATAGGTGCTGGAGTAATTGCATTGGCTGCAATAGCTATATCTTTATATTATAATCATACGCGTAAGTTTCCAAGTACAGATGATGCATATGTAAACGCTAATTTAATTAATATAGCTCCAAAAGTTGGTGGGTTTATTAAAAATATCAATGTATCTAAAAATCAATTAGTACATAAGGGCGACTTGTTATTTCAAATTGATCCTATAGATTATACTTTACAGTCAAATCAAACGGCACATCAGGTTTCATATGCACAACAACAAGTAGATGTTGAGAGCCAAAATATAGCAGTTGCTAAAGTAAATGTTGCTAAAGCAAAAGCGGATTATGATTTTAGTCAAAAAATGGCAAAACGGTATACTAACTTATTTAAACAAAATGCCGGTACTGAGCAAGATATGCAAAAATATGTTAATGATGCTACCCAGTCTAAGCAACAGCTTGATGCCATGAATTTAGCTTATAGTCAATCACATACTCGCTATAAATCAGCTCTTGCACAATTAAATGCTAATAAATCAGCCCTGGATAGTGCGATTACCCAAACTAGTTATACCGACATATATGCTGGTGTTGATGGCTTTATTACTAACCTAAATCTTGCTGAGGGGCAGTTAGTTCAATCAGGAGAGAATATTTTTGGTTTGGTTGATGATAGTAGTTGGTGGGTTGATGCTAATTTTAAAGAAACTCAGATTGAGCGTATTAAAGTTGGTCAAATGGCAAAAGTAAAATTAGATATTTATGATCACGAGTATAGCGGCGTAGTTCAAAGTATAAGTCGCGCCAGTGGCAATACGTTCTCAATATTACCCGCACAAAATGCAACTGGTAATTGGGTTAAGGTTACTCAACGTTTTACTGTAATAATTAAAATAGAAGATGATCCTAAATTTCCACTTCGAGTTGGTGCAAGTACTGAAGTTACCGTTGATACTACTAAGTAAGGCTAGGGGACTATAATGAAGTTAAAGTTATTAAATGTGCTATTGGTGTCCGGAGTGCTTGCTGGGTGTGGTTTACTTGGACCTGATTATAAAAAGCCTGACATAGATACGCCATCAAACTGGAATAGTGGCCATAGCAATGTTAACGAAAGTAGTGCTTTAATGTCAGATACTGCTTGGTGGGAGCAGTTTAAAAATCCTGAATTAAATGCAATGATACATCAGGCTTTACTTAACAATAACAATATACAAATAGCAATAGGTAACATAGCACAAGCACAAGCATCGCTTAAAAGAGCTCAGATGGCGTGGGTTCCTACCATAAACTTTGGTGGTAGTGCATTTGTTGGGCAGTCTTTTAACCAAAGTTTAACTCCAACTGGTGCATTAAGTGCAATCCCCATTGCAAATACTCAGGATTTTAATGGTGCTTATGCAGGATTCACTCCATCATACTCGTTTAATATATTTCAAAATATAAAAAATGAAGATGTAGCAAAATTAAATCTAAAAATGCAACAAGCGTATAAAAATTCGGTGCGACTTGCTGTTATTGGTCAAGTTGCAGGTGGTTATTTTACGCTATTAGGGCTACATAAGCAGCTTGAATTAGAAAAGCAAATGGTAGCTGATCTTGAAGAGAATCGTAAATATACCAAAGTACAAATAGCAAATGGCTCGCAAAGTCAGATTGATTTGGATCAGATTGATCAAGCGGTATATAGTATTAGTGTTAATTTATCATCAATTAAAGATAATATTGCACAGACACAAAATGCACTTCAAGTGTTAATGAATAAAAATCCAGATACCATTATTACGCATATTGATTTTGATGATATTAAGACTGATGGAGTAGTGCCAGTTAATTTACCATCTGAGGTACTAAAAAATCGTCCTGATATTATTTATTCAGAATATCAAGTACAAGTTAGTAATGCTCAAATTGGTGTTGCAATGTCGGCATTTTTTCCAAGCATTAATTTAACCTCACCAATTGGGTTAAGTACATTCCAACTAAGTAATCTACTAAATGGTAGTAATGATTTTTGGGCAACACAAGTAAGTGCAGCTATGCCGATACTAAATCTTGGTATCTACCAAGATATTAAGAAATCAAAAGCTAATTATTATTCTGTATATTATAATTATATTCAAACAGTTAGAAGTGCTTTTGCTGATGTAGATAATAATTTATCTAAGCACGCAAGTACTGATGAGGCATATAGCATTCAACAAAAAAGTATGCATTCAGCAGATGAGTTATATCACTTAGGAACAGTCGAATACCAAAATGGGTCAAAAAGTTATGCTAGTATTATAAATTATAAAGTAAATATTGATAATACTAAGTTAAATCTCAATAAAGCAAAAATGAATCAGCTAACTAGCATAGTTAATTTGTATCAATCTCTAGGTGGTGGGTATAACATTGATAACACTGAGAGCCAAAACAAATTTGGTGATAGCCACCGCCCATTGTCAAGTATGCTGCGACAATTTTTTATAAGATCTAGCTAGATATTTGTTTACAACCTCATTTGGGGTTAAAAATCCAAGACTCTTTCTTGGCCTATTGTT
>CANMQR010000170.1 GCA_947499925.1 Neisseriaceae bacterium | reverse complement strand
GCTTAAGGTACTAAGGTTACTCAATGAACCAACTGCTGCGGCTATTGCATATGGGCTTGAAAATAATGAATCAGGTACTTTTTTGGTATATGATCTAGGCGGCGGCACTTTTGATGTATCGATATTATCTCTTAATAAAGGTGTATTTGAAGTTTTGGCAGTAAATGGTGATACTCATCTTGGTGGAGATGATTTTGATAGGCTTATATATGATTTTATTATTAATAAAGCTCAGGTTAATCCTATCAATGATGTAGAAAAATCCACTTTGATGATAATATCTCGAAGCACAAAAGAGGCTCTTAGCATAAATGAATCTACAGAAATTAATTTTACACTAAATAACACATCATATAGTCTAATAATTACACAAAATGAATTTTGGACTATATCCGAAAGTCTACTTAATAAAACTCTAGCACTAGTTAAAAAAGCTCTTCGTGATGCAAAACTCACTATTGATGATATTAAACAAGTAATTTTAGTTGGTGGTTCAACTAGGATGGCCAATCTACGTATACTACTTCACAATTTCTTTAATAGGTTACCGCTCACCTCTCTTGACCCTGATACAGTAGTTGCTCTTGGTGCTGCAATTCAAGCTGATAATCTTGCTGGGAATAGAAATGATGATTTATTGTTGCTGGATGTAACACCTTTATCTCTGGGACTAGAAACCATGGGTGGACTTGTAGAAAAAATTATCCCAAGAAATTCAACAATCCCTATTACTAGGGCTCAGGATTTTACTACTTACAAAGACGGTCAAACTGCAATGACTATACATATACTTCAAGGGGAGCGGGAATTAGTAGATGATTGTCAATCTTTAGCTAAATTTAGCTTAAAAGGAATACCTCCAATGACTGCTGGTGCTGCAAAAATCAGAGTAACCTTCCAAATTGATGCAGATGGGCTTTTATCAGTTAGTGCGCTTGAACAAAATACTGGAGTTATGAGTAGCATTGAAGTTAAACCAAGTTTTGGGCTCACTCCTGAACAAATAGCAAGTATGCTAAATGAGTCTATCAAATACGCCAAAGACGATATCGATACGCGACTATTTAATGAAGCCAAAATTGATGCTATTAGCTTAGTAGAGACTATAGAACAAGCAATGAAAACTGACCATGAGCTTTTAACCATTAATGAAGAGCAACAGATATTACTTTTAATTAGACAAATAAAAACTCAGATTGAAGGAATTAACCCCAAACCTATTTTAGAAACTGACGCTCCATCACCTGCAGCAATCATAAAACAACTAAGCACCCGACTAAACGAAGTAACCAGTGGTTTTGCAAGTAACCGCATGAATAAGGCAATAAAAGCTGGATTATCCGGAAAAAACATTGAAGAAGTATAATATTTAATAAGGCACACTATGAACTCTAATTTTTCAAAATCATATTTTCATACACTAATTGGATTCTTTTTTAATAAATATAAAGATCCGTTATTCAAAAAACTACGTAAGACAATAATTTTTCTTTCAATATATTCAGCGATAGTTGTAATTGGAGAAACATTTTTCGATAAATTTTTTGATAAAATGCAGCTAACCAATCTTGGGCAATTTCATTTGATTTTTAGCTTTGTGTTATCAATTCTGGTAGTTTTTAGAGTAAATAGCTCTTATAGTAGATGGTGGGAAGGTAGAAGTCTATGGGGTAATTTAGTTAATAACTCACGTAATTTAGCACTTAAATTTAATAACTACATTGGTCTTAAAAATGATCCGTTATTTAATCAATGCTTACAAAATTTTCCGTTATTATTTAAACACCACCTGCGGCGTCATCGTAATATATGTGAAAACATTCTAAATGAGCTTGGTTTAAAATTCAAACCAACCGACCATCTTCCAACAGTAGTAATTAATTACATGTATCAAAGAATTAATTTCTATCGTAATAATAATCAAATATCGCTTGAACAATATTTGGTAATTGATACTCATCTAGCAAATATTATTGATGTTATTGGCGGTTGCGAAAAAATATCCAATACCCCAATACCGGCTCCGTTTAAGATTTTTGTAAATAGGGCTCTACATTTTTATATGATAGTTTTTCCGTTCGGATGGGCTGAAACATTTGGAATTTTAATTATTCCTATAATTATGGTATTTGTATATATTTTATCTGGGCTTGAAATTTTGGCAGAAGATATGGAGGATCCATTTGAAGAAAATGAGACTGGACATTATAATAATCTACCTCTTGATACAATCTCAGAAACCATTAAAAATAATGTTGTAGCCATTTCTGAATTTGAAAGTATTTAGTTTCAAATTATAATAGATAATATAGTAAAATAACGCCCATAGCTAGGAGGCATACTAATGAACCAGACCGTTAATTTATTCAACATAAATGAAAATATCAAACAAATTGTTTTAGTACTAGCTACCCCAGATTCACATACTGGCTATTTATATACATTTGAAAAAACTGATACATGGACTCAGGTATTATCTATTCCTGTAGTTTGCGGGAAATCAGGAATAACCACTTACAAAATAGAAGGTGATTGTAAAACCCCTCTTGGCCTATTCAAGCTCGGCAATGCTTTTGGGATAAGTCCAAAACCACAAAATATCAAAATCCCCTATCACCAAATTACTCAAGATGATAAATTTATCGATGACCCAGAAAGCAGTCAATACAATACTTGGGTAGTTGGCAATACTGATGCCAAGAGCTATGAAACAATGAAAAGACAGGATAATCAATACGATCTAGGATTAATTATTGAATATAATATGCACCCTGTAGTTACTGAAAAAGGAAGTGCTATTTTTATGCATATTTGGGAGAACAGTAAAAAAGGTACTGCTGGTTGTGTTGCTATGGATAAAAACAATCTGCTAGATATTATAGGGTGGTTAGACCCTACAAAAAATCCTCATTTATACATCTTGGCTAGCTAAATTCTTTAATTCATCCAGAAAGTTCATTATTGAATAGCAAACATCTTGGCAACCACTACCAGTTACACCTGATATTACAAATATCTTATCAAAATTGGTATTAGTCTCATGCTTCTTAAATTCATTAACGAATTTATTAACCAGCTCATCGCGCTCTTCTTCTAGAACCAAATCAACTTTATTAATCACCAAAAAGCGAGGCTTATCGTATAATTCTGGGTCGTATTTTTTTAGTTCCTG
>CANMQR010000169.1 GCA_947499925.1 Neisseriaceae bacterium | reverse complement strand
ATTATTTAATTTTAAATTCTCTAAAATTTGATGTGCATGAAGAGCATCTTTATGTTCACAGATTATTTTAAGAACTAAGGATTGTTGCTCAGTTAAAGGTATTGACTCTACAGTGCAATGATTTAGAATAGCTTGAAATATATTATGCATAAGAACTTTTTAAAAAATTTATAATAACGTTATTATAAAACTTATTGCACTACTAATATATTTTTTTTAAAATTTTGTTACACTGCCATCAATTTATGTTACAATGTAACACTCTTATGTATTTTATATTTTTAAATGAAAAGGATTATTATGTTTAAAAAAAGTTTGGCATGTGGTTTAGCGATTCTATCTATTGGGCTTGCTAATGCTCAAGCTATAAAGATTGTTGCGGCAGAAAATTTTTATGGTGAATTATCAACTGAAATCGGGGGTAAAAATGTTGACGTACAAAGTATCATTACTAACCCTGATGCTGACCCACATTTATTTACAACATCTCCATCAATAAGTAAAGCTCTATCATCAGCTCAAATTATAATTTATAATGGTGCTGATTATGACCCATGGATGGAACAATTATTAAAATCAATAAATAATAAAAAGGTCATAGTAATTAATGTGGCTGATTTAATGGGAGTTAAATCTGGAGCTAATCCACATATTTGGTACAAATTAGATACATTCCCAACATTAGCTAGAGAACTTACCAAACAAATTAAAACAATTAACCCAAAAGCCCAAGTTGATTTGAATTTAAAACAGTTCTTAAAAGAGAATCAGCAAGTAGCTATAAAAGCACATAATATCAAAGTTAAACATAATGGTGTATCCGTGACTGCTACCGAGCCCGTATTTGGATATATGGCTAGTGACATGGGACTATCTATGCAAGGAATTGACTTTCAGTGGAAAATTATGAATGATACTGAGCCAAGCCCTCAAATGCTAGCATCATATGAAGCACTTCTAAAAGATCATAAAGTAAGTGTTCTTTTTTACAATAAGCAAGTAACTGACTCAACTACTAAAAACATCCTAAAACTAGCACAAGATAATAAAATTCAAATAGTGGGAGTGACTGAAACAATGCCTAAAAACACAAAAATTAACCAATGGTTATTAGAAGAAATTAATAATACTAACACCGCTTTAGACACTAAATAAAAAATAGTAAATAAAAGTCATAACTATTCTTGGCGGATTAAAATTCCGCCATCATTTATAAAATTCATACTTCATAAAACCATCTAAATAATAACATGATACAATACGGGATATTTAAGTTTTAGGAAGCTTGTAATGAAACACAAATTTTATACTTCGATTGACCAAATCATTCAATCAATTACTGATGATAAATTACTCAAATCTGAACGTATTATCAAAACCCCGCAGTCACCAAGTGTTACTCTATCTAATGGCAAAGAAATGCTTAATTTCTGTGCTAATAATTATCTAGGCTTGGCAGATGATAAAGAATTGATCGATACTGCAAAAACAGCCTTAGATGAGTTTGGCTACGGAGCAGCATCAGTTCGTTTTATCTGTGGCACTCAAACTATTCATAAAGAGTTAGAAAAATCAATAAGTGATTTCTTAGGTTATGAAGATACTATCCTTTATAGCTCATGCTTTGATGCTAATGGCGGCTTATTTGAAACACTCCTTAGTGATGAAGATGCAATTATTTCTGATGAATTGAATCATGCTTCAATAATTGATGGAATTCGCTTATGTAAAGCCAAACGTTTTCGCTATAAAAACAATAATATGGAAGATCTTGAAGCACAATTAATTGCTGCTAATGCTGCTGGTGCAAGATTTAAAATGATTGCAACTGATGGTGTATTTTCTATGGATGGAATTATAGCTAACCTAAAAGGAATCTGTGATTTAGCTGATAAATATAATGCTATTGTTATGGTTGATGATTCACACGCAACGGGTTTTGTAGGTACTAATGGCCGTGGTACTCCTGAATTTTGCGGTGTTGAGGGTCGCATTGATATTACGACAAGTACATTAGGTAAAGCTCTTGGTGGTGCTTCAGGTGGCTATATTGGTAGTCGTGCTAACGTAGTTAAACTACTTCGCAACAAATCACGTCCATACTTATTTTCAAATTCTCTAGCACCAGTAATCACAGCAACTACAATTAAAGTATTACAAAAAGTTAAAAAATCAAATACACTTCGTGAACAGCTAGACAAAAACAAAAAACAATTTCGTGATGGTATAAGTAAAGCTGGATTTGATTTAATCCCTGGAGAACACCCGATTATCCCAGTTATGTTATATGATGAAAAACTTGCCGTTACTTTTGCAGAAAAGCTACTGGATCATGGAATATATGTAATTCCATTTTCATTCCCTGTAGTGCCTAAAGGCAGAGCTCGAATTAGAACCCAAATGTCTGCAAAACATACACCAGAACAAATAGATAAAGCAATCAAAGCTTTTACTGTAGTTGGTAAAGAGCTAGGAATAATAAAATAGCACCTAATTTATTTAAGGAAAATTAATAATGACAACAATGAAAGCTTTAATAAAAAGCAAACGTGAACCTGGAATTTGGATGGGTGAAGTTGAAAAACCCACAATTTTAGATAATGAAGTTTTGATTAAAATTAAAAAAACCGCTATTTGTGGGACTGATCTACATATTTATAAATGGGATGACTGGGCACAAAAAACTATACCTACCCCGATGCATGTGGGTCACGAATTTGTTGGTGAGATTGTCGAAATTGGTAAGAATGTAACACACAATCTTAAAATAGGTGATCGCGTATCTGGTGAAGGACATATTGTCTGTGGAAGATGCCGCAACTGCCGTGCTGGTACGTTTCATCTATGCCCAAATACCATTGGAGTTGGTGTGAATAGACCTGGTGCTTTTGCCGAGTTTTTAGCAATTCCAGCATTTAATGTATTTAAACTGCCAGATTATATCACTGATGATGTTGCTAGCATGCTTGATCCATTTGGGAATGCCGTTCATACAGCACTATCGTTTAATTTAATTGGTGAAGATGTTTTAATTACTGGTGCTGGCCCAATAGGTGCAATGGCTGTTGCAATTTGCAAAAAAGTTGGGGCTAAAAGTGTTATTATTACTGATGTTAATGATTACCGCCTAGATCTTGCTAAAAAAATGGGGGCTGATGCTACAGTTAATGTT
>CANMQR010000168.1 GCA_947499925.1 Neisseriaceae bacterium | reverse complement strand
ATAGTAGCAATCTCTTTATTTGATAGTTGGCATATTTGTTTATTGATACCAATTATTTTACACATGCTATCTGATAGGCGATGTGTTAAGAACTGCTGTAGAAATGTACTTAATAATTTGGTGCTGGTTTTGTTTTGTGTAATTAATTCAATTATATTTTGTGAAGGTAACATATTTATATTTATTTTATTACCAGAGTCCCAATATGATGATACCTGAAGAATTGCAGGGCCGCTAAGGCCTCTATGAGTGAGTAAAGTAGATTCAGCGAAGCTAATGTCATTTGTTGATACTATACTTTCAAATGACACGCCTGATAAGTCATTAAACTTGCGTAAATCATTTGGGTCAAGTGCTAATGGCACTAACGCAGGTTCTGGTTTAATAACATTAATACCAAACTCTTTGGCAATATTATAGCCAAAAGCACTAGCACCAACTTGTGGCATAGCAAGTCCGCCTGTTGCTATAACAAGAGTTTCACTATTGATGATACCTTCTGTAGAATGAACCCTAAAGCCAGTAGATGATTTTTCTATTTGATTAATACTAGCAGACATTTTACGTATTACACCAGCGCTTGTACATAAATAGTCGAGTAAGTTTATGATATCAGTAGCACTATTATCACAAAATAATTGTCCCAGTGTCTTTTCGTGGTAGGCTATATTGTGTAGGTCTAATAATTCACAGAAATGATTTGGGGTATAGCGTGAGATGGCTGAAATACAAAAATGAGGGTTATTTGAAATATATGAACTAGCTTTAGTGTTTATATTGGTGAAATTACACCGACCACCACCGCTAATTCTAATTTTTTCTGCGAGTTTTGAGCTCTGGTCGATTAAAAGAACTTTTTTACCTTTTAGTCCTATAGTATAAGCACACATTAGCCCTGCGGCACCAGCACCAATTATTATACAGTCATATTTTTTTGTCATGAGTTATTATAACTTCTTTATCTTAAATTCTGTTGAGTTTATTAACAAAAAATATGTTAAAATAACGAATTGTTTTTTCATATGAATAGGTTACAGGTGTTACAGAAAAAAATAAAATTTACACATGCTAAATTTGAATATTTTTTATTACAAATAAATCCTAATACTGAGTTAGGTAAAATTGAGTCTAAATTAAACGGTTTCAAAAAATTAGAACAGAAAAATGCTCATATTGTATTATCTATAGATGGTGAGAGCAAGAATAATGAACTTGAGAAAATTGTTCTAGAAATTGTTACAATAGCTAATAAATTAGAGCTAAACCTTCATTCAGTGCTAAGGAATAACTTTATTCATGCAGATAGTATTTCAGGTGTTCAGGTAATAGATATTCCTGAATCAGAAAAACCATCTGAGCATATTTTTAATAAAGTCTTATTTTATTCAGATCCACTAAGAAGTGGTATGAAATTAGAAAATGATGGCGATATTATCGTAACATCATTTGTATCTGACAACGCTGAAGTTATTGCTTCAGGTAATATTCATATCTATGGGGAAGCCAAAGGGCGACTGGTAGCAGGGTCTGGTGGTGACAAAACTGCACGTATATTTGTTGGTAAATTTAACGCTGAATTGATTTCTATTGGTGGTTTGTACCGAACTATGGATGAGAAATTACCAGATAATATATTTCATAAATCAGTTATGATTTCATTAGATAATAAAAATCGTTTAATTATTGAGCCAATGGCATATTAATCACATTAATCATTTAGGAGTTTGTATGGCTAGAATAGTAGTTATTACATCAGGTAAGGGTGGAGTTGGAAAAACTACCACATCGGCAAGTTTTGCAACAGGTTTGGCACTTAAGGGGTACAAAACAGTTGTTATCGATTTTGATATCGGATTACGAAATTTAGATCTAATAATGGGCTGTGAGCGAAGAGTGGTATATGACTTTGTTAATGTAATTAATGGAGAAGCAACACTTCATCAGGCACTTATCAAAGATAAAAATTGTGATAATCTATTTATTTTAGCTGCATCACAGACTAAAGATAAAGATGCTTTGACTGAAGAAGGGGTAGCTAAGGTTATTCAAGATCTTTCGGACGATTTTGATTATATTATTTGTGATTCACCAGCGGGGATTGAGCGTGGGGCGTTTTTAGCTTTATACTATGCTGATGAAGCTGTAGTTGTAACTAATCCTGAAGTATCATCAGTGCGTGATTCAGATAGAATATTAGGGCTTTTGGCATCTAAATCAAAAAGAGCTGAAGATGGGCTAGAAAAAATCAAAACTCATCTACTTATTACGCGCTACAATCCTGAACGCGTAGAAAGTGGTGAAATGTTATCTATAACAGATATAGAGGATATTTTACGTATTCCAGTTATTGGGGTTATTCCAGAATCAAAAGATGTATTACAAGCATCAAATACAGGTACTCCAGCAATTAATCTAAAAGGTACAAATGTATCAGAGAGTTATAATGATGTGGTTGCTAGGTTTTTGGGTGAAGATAAAGAATTACGTTTTACTGTTGCCCCGAAGAAAGGTTTATTAACACGTATATTCAAGGGAGGGCGTAAGTAATGTCTTTACTTGATTTACTTTTTACACGTAAAAAGCCAACGGCGGGGATTGCTAAAGAACGCTTACAAATTATTTTAGCGCATCAACGTGCAGTTGACCAATGTGGTTTTAGTGATGAATCACAACCTAGTTGGTTACCTGAATTACAACAAGAGTTATTAGCTGTTATTGCTAAATATACAAAAATTAATACAGAAGATCTTAAGGTTCATTTAGAAAAACGCGATAATTTGGAATTATTAGAAATAAATGTGACCTTACCAGAAAAAATTGGAGAAAAATAATGTCAGTGCATCATAAATTAATTATATTAGGTTCAGGCCCTGCAGGGTATACTGCAGCTATATATGCAGCAAGAGCGAATATGAATCCTGTTATTATAACTGGAATGGAACAAGGTGGTCAGTTAATGACTACTACGGATGTAGAAAACTGGCCAGCTGAATTAGGTGGGGCAGTAGAAGGTCCTGAACTAATGCAAAGGTTTTTGGATCACGCAACAAAATTTGGTACTGAGATTATCTTTGATCAGATTGAAAGTGTTGATTTACACAATAAACCTTTTAGACTTGTTGGTGGCAGTGAAGAATACACTTGTGATGCTTTGATTATAGCAACAGGTGCTAGTGCTAAATATCT
>CANMQR010000167.1 GCA_947499925.1 Neisseriaceae bacterium | reverse complement strand
TGTATCAGGAGACGCCTTCACTAAAGCCACCCATTGATCAAATTGTTCCTGCGTAGCTACACGGGCCGTAAACTGCATTCCTGAAAACCCAGCACCGCTATAATTAACTGCACGTCCAAAATAGTCACCAGTACTTTCACTTATCAAATGAAGTTTAGTTTGCATACCAGCCATGGCATAAATTTGTCCACCAAGCTGTGGTATTTGAAATGCATTCATAGGCGCATCAGCAGTAATTTTGAAATTAACAGGAGTATTAACTGGGAATTCAACTAAATTTATTGTTGCTATATTTTGTTCTGGGTAGATAAATAACCATTTCCAATCAAGAGCAACTACTTCGATGGTGATTGGTGGATTAGCATTTGGAACTTCAAGTGGTTTATAAGGATCTAATTCATGAGTAGTACGCCAAGTAATAGTAGCTAATACTATAATAATTATAATTGGGATAAGCCATACTGCCGCTTCAATTATATTACTATGATGAAAGTTTGGCGCATAATGAGCTCTTTTATTTGAAGCTCTATATTTCCAAGCAAATACTATAGTCATAATAATAACTGGTACAACAACAATTAGCATCAATAAAATTGCGTCACGAACTAGGCGCACTTCTTGCTCACCTACTGTTCCTTTTGAGTCGATTATTATCGGTAAATTACAGCCACCAAGTAGTAGTAATAGCCCAAAAGATAATATGACGGCTAGTTTTTTATTCATCTGAGAAAAGCCCCTTTAGATATTTATATTACAATTATGGCGAAATTTTATCACAAGTGTTGTATTAACTTAGCATTTATTTCTCAAATTTGCCTTGTCTAAGTTAATCGATAGACATATTTTAACTAATAAATAGCCAATTAGTCCGCTAGCAATAACATCAAGTGGCCAGTGCCATCCAGTACAAATACGAGTGATACCAGTTACTAATACTAATAATAACATTAAGAATTGTAATAATTTTGATTTATCAAAAAACATGCTACTTATAGCAAAAGCAAATACAGCCATATTTCCAACATGGCCGGATGGGAATGATTGGTATGCACTTTTTGCAGCATCTTCATACATGTTCAACCAATAAAAACTATTAGGATCAAGTGCTATATAAGGACGAGCTTCACCAAAAAACATTTTTAGAGCTGCAAATACTATAAAATAAGCCATTATAAGTGCAATTACATTAAGTAATTTGTCTCTTTTCCATAAAAATGTAATCACAAGAAGTAGAACTTGTAAAATAAGATATTTACGATAGGCTAATAAATTAATAAACTCCCAGAATTTAACTGGTAGTAGATTATGAAATGAATTAATAGTAAAAAATAGACTATGATTAATATTAGATTGGTATATTCCAAGAGCAAGGATTAAAAAGAAAGCAAAAATTAGAATGGAGTGAAACTTAGACAAAAACTTCATAAGAGCATCCTTCAAAAAATAGTTACGACTTGTATTATACTATAGCAAATAAAAAGCAGTTTGCATTTAACTACAATCCTGAATTATACTATAGCCATAATAAAATGTAAACTACTCTAAAAAGAACCAATATGCAAAGCCTACAACAAAATTATTTAGCAGTTTTAAGAACTATTATGTCACACGAAAATGTAACTTTAATTGCGGTAAGTAAAACATTCGCTACAAATGCTATTAAAGAATTATATGATCTTGGGCAACGTGATTTTGGTGAAAACTATGCCCAGGAGTTTAGTCAAAAGACAAGTGAGTTAAAAGACTTAGATATAGTTTGGCATTTTATTGGAAATATTCAAAGTAATAAAATAAAGTTAATAGCAACAAGTGCAAATTGGGTGCATAGTATTTCAACTATTAAACAAATAACTAAACTATCCGAACAACGACCAACACACCTTCCTAAATTAAATATCTTATTAGAAGTCAATATAAGTAATGAACCATCACGCCATGGAGTAAATGGTTATAATCAACTTTTAGAATTAGTGGCTCTAATTAGGACAACTAGCAATCTTCAATTACGTGGTTTAATGGGAATTGCATCTGATACTACTGATAATAAAGTAATAGAGGAACAATTTCATAGATTAACTAATATGTTCAAGCAACTAAATCATGATGGGTTTGATGTTGATACATTATCAATGGGCATGTCAAATGATTATGAATTGGCCATTAAAAATGGCGCAACAATGATTAGAGTTGGCAGTAAAATCTTTGGTAATAGAAAGATGGTATAACCCAAAGGTTATACCATCTTTAAAACATCAATTTATGATTTATAAGTTTGTTAATAATACAAAGCCATCGCACCTGGATTATAGTCTAAATTGATGGTGCTCTCAGTTGTTAATGAGCCGTCTGAATTTATCCCAGAGATTACAATTTGATTATTCATACTCAAATATGCGTAACCATTTGCAGATAGAGTTATTCCATTACTATAAGATGTTAAGTTCTGAGCTGTAATCTTAGTTAATCCCCCTATTTGTTGGTTAACAGCATAAATAAAAAGTACTGGAGCAGGAAAACCACAAGAGACGTATAAGTAGTTTTTAGATACTGCTAACCCATTATTATTGAACTGACACCCCGCGTTTTGAGATGCAGGACTTGATAAGGTACCATCTGCATTAACACTAGATATATTGATGTAACCATTAAAAGTGTATACAAATGATCCATTTGGAGATAATGCTATTAAACTATTTCCTCCAGCCTGTGAACCACTTTCACCAGTATATGTAAGTGTACCATCTTGTCCGATATTATAATTCCAAATATTAAAATTGTTATTACTAGTAAAATATGCAATTCCACTTTGAGAAATGGCTAATCCATATGCCTGTATAGTATTTGGAATAACGCTATCAAGTGTCAATATTCCTGAACCATCAACACTATAACTTAAAATACTATTTCCAGTTACATCTGTAACGTATATGTATGACTCATCAGGAGAAAATGCGATTGCTGCTAAATTATCACCTGTAGTGCCTGCTGCTATACTTTCCCCTGTATATGTTAAGCTAGCGTTAGACCCGACAGTATACTGCATAATTGCATTAGCAGTCTTATTTAATACATATGCAAATTTAGGTACTGGCAACGGTGTTGGAATCAAGCTGGACATTGAAGTTGTATTCATACCAACTGCTTGACCATTATTATTCATACTAAATAATGTATTTAGGTAAATGCTTCC
>CANMQR010000166.1 GCA_947499925.1 Neisseriaceae bacterium | reverse complement strand
TCTTTTGGGCATCTATTCCATCCAGGGAGTGGTATGCATTTAACAATAGCACAAATGGATCCAAGCTTAGTTAGTAAGTATGTAAACAATAAAGCATCAGTTGATAGTTTCAGTAAAATTTTCCTAATGATTGTACCACCTGATCCAATCTCTCCTTTTATTCATGGTAATACGTTACAGGTTCTTTTTATAGCTGTAATAGTTGGTTTTATGATATTTTATTTAAGTGGTAAATATCAGCAACTAATTATGCAAAAATTAAAATGGCTTCAACACTATGCTTTTAAAATTTTATCTATTATAATGTTGTTTTCCCCAATAGCTTCATTCGCGGCAATGTCATTTATGATAGGCGAGTTTGGAGTTGGAATAGTTTGGAATATGTTAGGATTAGTTCTAACTATGATAGTAAGTTGCATGTTTTTTGTAGTGGTTGTACTTGGTATTATTGCTAAATTTGCGGGGTTTAGTATTTTCAGATTTTTGAAATTTATTAAAGATGAGATTATTTTGGTTTTTGCAACTTCATCAAGTGAAAGTGCATTAGGGCCAATGATTAAAAAACTAACGGATAATGGAGCAAGTGATTCTGTGGTTGGGATAGTAATCCCTGCCGGTTATAGTTTTAATTTAGATGGAACTAATATATATTTAACTCTGGTGATAGCGTTTTTATGCCATGCATTTAATATTCAATTAAATATTTATGATTATATACTTATTATTGCTACTTTAATGGCAACTAGTAAAGGTGCAGCTGGTGTTAGTGGAGCAGGGTTCATAGTTTTAGCTGGTACACTTGCTGCTATGAATGGTAAGATTCCCTTAGTCACAATTGGAATATTACTTGGTATTGATAAAATAATGAGCGAGTTAAGAAGTGTAACTAATCTAATCGGTAATAGTCTTGCAACTATTATTATCTCTAAATTGGAAAGACAATTGGATACTAAGAAATTTATGGAAGCTTTAGATCAATAAAACATTTGGTCATGGATCCCAAACTCTATACGAAACAGCAAAGTGTTCCTGTTCGGGATGACTGCAGTTGCTTGAGTCAGCGGCCTATCTGACGTTAGAAATTAGTAACTATTTGACCAGCTTGAATCAATGATATCACCGCTAATTTTATTTAGTTTAGTTTGTGTCGTTCCATTAACATTAACTATATACATACTACTATTACTTGAGAATAATATCAATTTATCATTAGGTGCGAAACTAGGCCCAATATCAAGACTTGAATTCATACTCACTGGGTATGATGCTTTAGTAGCTAAATTCATTACGTAAGTTTTAAGAGTCCCGTAGTTACGATTAATAAATATCATTTTGCTTAGATCATGCGACAAATGTGGTGTAGTGTTATAATTTCCTAAATTTAATGTCATTCTAACTGGTGTAGAACCTTTTAAATCAGTCATAAAAATCTGTGGGCCTCCATCATGGTTTGATGTAAATACAATACTACCATTTTTGCCAATTGAGGCTTCAGTATCAATTGAACCAAAGTTAATTAAGCTAGCTGCTGGAGTGCCAGATTTGAAAGGTTTATTGTTTACTAGGTACACATGTGATCCATAGTCCTTAGTTAGCGTAACAGCTAGTTGTGAGGCATCACCGGTAAAAGCAGGTGATGAGTTAGAGCCGCTATAGTTTGATACTATATAGCGATTGGTTTTATATAAATCCTGTACATATACTACAGGTTTACCAAGCTCTAAAGTAGCGTATGAAATCTGCTGTCCAGCATTATCCCAAGCAAGAGATATAATCGGTGATTTAGCAGTTAATAATGTTTTTTGATTATAACCATCATAATCAGAAATAACTATCGAGTAGCTATTACCTGAATGTAAAATATATGCAATTTTGGAGGTGAATATTCCCGGCACGTTAGTTAGCTGTTTGTAAATGGCATTGCTACTAGTATGTGCAACTTTTCGGATGTTACCATCTGGATTAAAGCTATATGTTTGATTTGCTAGGGTTTTATTTTCTGATTCAGTTCCTACGTTATTTGTGAGTCTAAAAGATAATTGATTTCCATTAGTAATGGCTCCAGTTAAAATATATTGCACAGAACTTTCTATATTATCTAAACTACTATATTTTTTTACGTTAAATTCACCAGTTATAGTCAAATCACTAGCGATAATATCAGTAATATTGTTGTCACTAGATATATCACTTTCAAAGTTGACTACGGCAATTGATGGTAATCCCATCCCATTGCCACCAACGATTTCAATATTTTGATCGGCATTAATGTGAAAGGATATTATAAATAATCCGATAAATCCAAGTGTTCTAATTTTCATGTGTGCTCTTTCTATTATTGAGGTTTAAAAGTTAATTTTAGTTTACGGAAATCATTAAAGTTAGCTCCATAAGGTAGTGGTGGAAAAGTTTCTGCACGATTAATGGCTTGTTGTACCGCATCATCATATGCGCTATTACCACTAGAATTAACCATTCGCACCTTATATACCTGCATATTTGGTAGTAATGTTACTTCTATAACTACCTTAGTGTTAGGGTCAAGATTATCAGGTATAGCCACAAATGGCCGAACTCTTGCAATTACCAAATCAGCATAATTAGCAGTCATATTATTGGTATCAGATGTACCTAAATTTGAACCACCAGTAGCCCGGCCTTTACTATTGCCTTTTGATGGTGCAATATCATTTAATAAATCAGTAACATCTGCATTTGTTACAGGCTTCTTAGTTGGTGTTGGTAAAACTTTAGGCGGAGTTTGAACTTTTGGTGCTAGTTTAGGAACTGGTTGTGTGTCTGGCTGTTTTAGTTTTACATCAGCAATATTAGTGTTTTGTATTACATCTCTTGTTGGTTGTGCTGGAACCACACGTTGTTGCACCTCGGGTTGCGCTGATATTAATTCAACTTCCATACCATCAGAACGTGATGGTACTAGTATATTAGCATTTTTCAAGTTTAGCATCATAGCTATTAATAGTACGTGAAATAATAGCGAAATTACCAAACCACGATTATTTTTTTTATCCATTACGTCTTTATAACCTATTAGCTGTTACGCTCTTTCACTACAAGTGCTACTTTTTTTACACCTGAAGCATATAGTTTATCAACTACAACAATGACGTTATTATATTGAACTTCTTTATCAGCTGAAATTACAACTGGCGTATCACCAGTAGCTAAACCATG
>CANMQR010000165.1 GCA_947499925.1 Neisseriaceae bacterium | reverse complement strand
TGATGCTTTTTATAATAATACACTATCCAAAAAAATAGTAAAGGTATTAATTGACTCTGGATGTCAAGTAATTCTCACTACGCATAATACTTCAATAATGACTAACGAACTAATGAGACCGGATTGTTATTTTAGAATTAATAAAACAGGAATTTCATCACTGGCTGATATAGCTTCCAATAAAATAGAGCTCCGCGAAGCGCATAATTTAGAAAAAATTTATCAATCTGGCTGGTTTGATGAATAAACAGAATATTTTAATAATTCTTGAGGGTAAAAATCCTGAACAAGGAATTATTGAAAGAATTAATAAATTATTTGGGCTTGAGCTTCACATAAACATACTCTTTGGTTCAGATATTTATAAGCTATATCGAGCTATTGAAGAAGATCCAATAAAAGATGTAATTGCTTTAGATACATTTGAATTAATGAAAACTTCTTGTGACATTACACTTAAAGACCATAATGCCAAAGTATTTGACAACTATACTTCATCAGATTTTGCTTGGATTTATTTGTTCTTTGATTTTGACCCATGGGCTACAACAACAAAAGCACCTCTACCAATAATAAAAGACATGTTGAAATTATTTAATAACCCAACGGAACAAGGCAAGTTATACATAAACTACCCAAGCGTAGAATCCTTTAACCACCTTACCCATGATTTTCAAAATTCATATTATAAATACTCTAAAGATGGCGACTCATTTAAAAGAGTTGCTGGTGCTTATTCACAAGAAAAAGCTAACTTTTCGCATATTAAGGATATTACATACAAAAACTTACTTAATTTAATTGAGCAACATCTAAAAAAAGCTAATTTAATTTGCAACAATAAATTTGAAATACCAGATGATGAAGATGATATTTCACAACATAAACTATGTCATATACAAGTAGAGTTTTATACCACCGAATCAAAAACTCATATTTTATCTTCTATTCCAATATTCATTTTTGAACTAAAAGGCCCAACTATTTTTAATAAATTAGCTTGACCGGATGTCTCCAACGTCCTTACAAATCAACCAAAGTCATACCAAGACCATTATAGCGATTCCCAGCTACAGTAAATTGTGACAATGCTTGATCTATTTCTCTTAGCTCTGATTCACTAAGCGCCACATCAACTGCTGCAATATTTTCTTCTAGTCTATGAACTCTTTTTGTTCCAGGAATTGGAATTATATTTTTAGATTTTGCTAATGCCCAAGCTAGTGACAACTGTGCCGCTGTAATATTTTTTCTTTTAGCGATTTCATTAACTTCATCAACAAGCTTCATATTTGTATCCAAATTACCTGAAATAAATCGTGGATGCATTTTTCTAAAATCTCCAGCATCCAAATCATCTAAGGATTGTATCTTACCAGTTAAAAATCCGCGCCCTAATGGGCTATAAGCAACAAAAGAAATCCCAAGCTCTTCACATAATGGAATTACTTCAGCTTCAGGGCCACGACTCCATAGGGAATATTCGGTTTGGATCGCTGTAATTGGATGGACTTTATGCGCCCTCTTTATTGTCTCAGGATTAGCTTCTGATAAACCAATGTATTTCACCTTACCTGATTTCACTAGCTCAGACATTGCACCAACACTTTCTTCAATTGGTACATTTTTATCAATTCTATGCATATAGTATAAATCAATATAATCAGTTCCAAGTCTCTTCAAACTAGCATCACATGCTTCTTTGATATATTCAGGAGTACCACAAATAATTCTAGAGGTTAAATCATTTGGATCACGCTTAATTCCAAACTTGGTCGCAATTATAACTTTCTCACGCATTGGTTTAAATACTCGTCCTAAAAGCTCTTCATTATGCCCCATTCCATATTGATCTGCTGTATCAAAGAAATTAACTCCCAGCTCAACCGCTTTATGTAATGTTCTTACCGCTTCAGCCTCATCTATCTTCCCATAAAACTCAGACATTCCCATACAACCTAATCCAATTGCCGAAGTTTGTAAGCCCGTCGCTCCAAGTTGCCTATATTTCATGAATCATCCCCTATAAAATTTTATTTTGTTAATTTGCATCAGTAATTTAATACAATACTAGCCATGGTAATCATCAAAAGAACAGCTTAAATATTTTGGTTCATCTAATCCAGTGATATTCATTGTTGGCTTTGGTTTATTATAATAAACTTGTGCCAGTTTTGTGCCGTTATTATAATCGTATCTTGGAATTGTTGTTCCACGGGTATATAAAGGAGAACTATATTGACATTGTGATGCCTGTATTTCCACACCAAAACCATTTACTAATTCGCCATTCATACAGCTATCCATATCTTCTTTAGCTAATCGTTTGATTAATGCTAATTCAATAGCATATTTGCGGTTATATTCAGACAGCTGATTTTGATATAAATTATTATTATGTTCAGACTGCGATTTTATAGTGGCAACTTTATTTTCATAATCATCTTTTACTAGTTGGTTAAATGCATTGCAATTATAGACGGCAGTTTCTTTCAATTGATTTATATTTTTAAAATACTGTAACTCATATTTGCAATCATTATTACAATTAGAAAAATACGTACTTCCCCCGTGCGTTCTGCCGTTCATGCAGTTCTGCATTAACTCAAAATAACTATGTAAATCTTTATTATTAGTTATTTTACCACCAAACAATGAACTTTCAACATATTGACAAGTCAACCGTCCAGCAGGTAATGATGCACTACCATAAACAACACCATACTGACTGTTATAATTTGAATTTGGGTTAATTTTATTGTTATTTGCTGAATACACCACCCCAATTAATAAGCAAAATGTTACTAATAATTTTTTCATTCATTCGCCTTTACTATATTTTAAAAGTTAAACAGCTGCATCTCTATAATTACCCCATTTAGAGATATTGCATTACATAATACCTAACTTGGTTTAACAAAAGATTTATCACACCTAGCTTTTTTATTTATCAAAATCTTTCAATAAGTTATCTACTATTTTTTGTTTTGTAGCAATTAAAGATTCTATTTTTTCTTTTCCAATATCATCAAGATAAGGTGATATGGCCTGTAAAGCAAAGGCTCTTTTTCTTAAAAAATCAGCATTTCTTCGGCAATGACTAGCTTGCTCTCCAAAATATGTTGCCAACCCTAATATACAAACAGTTATAGAGCATCTTGGTAGAAAATATATAATAAATTTATATTTATCAATTATTATGCCC
>CANMQR010000164.1 GCA_947499925.1 Neisseriaceae bacterium | reverse complement strand
CCCTTACGATTAAAGTCGCCTTCTAAGCCATGCCCAACAGCTTCATGAAGAATTACCCCAGCCCAGGCATTGCCAAGTACTACTGACATTTGCCCAGCTGGTGCTGCGACTGCGTCAGATTTAAGAATTGCTTGTTGGTAAGCACTATTAACATTAGATTCTAGTATCGCATCAGTAAGGTTACTCATTAGGTAACGACCACCACAGCCACTATTGCCTTTTTCGATTTGCCCATTCTTACTAATAATAACGGTAATTCCCAAATGTATCAAAGGGCGAATATCACCCGTAATATTATTATCACCCCTAACAATACATATCTCATCATATTCTAACGATAGATTGGCTATGACATTGGTGACATAAGGTAATTTACGTGCGAAAGCATCTATTTTCCCCAATAGCTCGGTTTTTTCAAAGCCACTACTTAAGCTAATTGGATTGTTTTGTGTATAAAGTATACTTGGAGTTTTTAATTCAATTTTCGGGATGGTGTTTTTTGAGGAAGATGCTTCAACAAAAATATCGCGAACTAGATTATGAATAGTCTTGGGGTTTAGTGAATTAGAATAGCTTAGAAAAGCTTTTTCTCCACAAACAGCCCTAATCCCAATACCTTCATCAATAGAAAAACTACCGGATTTGATAATCCCCTCATCAAGCGAGAAAGATTCACTAGCAGTTTTTTGTAAGTATAAGTCACAAAAATCAACTTGCTTCTGCATTAGACTTTGGGTTTGTTTTCTTAAAAAGTCTTTATCTAATTGATTTGCAAAAAGCAAGTTTTGTTCAATTTGAGGGTGCAACATTCTAATTACTTTGTAAGTTCAAGCGATCAGTTTTGTAGCTTACATCATATTTGCTGCGTAATGTTCCTAAATACGCCCCAAAAATTAAATTAGAATCAGAACTTCCCAGATCTTTTACATTTTGTTGATTTTGTGCATCAAGTTTAGGGTCAATTTCTTCACCACTAATTTTATAAATTACAAAATTACCTTGACTATCAAGATTACCAGTATAAGCCGGAAGTTTTGTAATATTAGTGCCAAAGATTTGCTTAACAGCATTAGCACTGATATTTTTATTGTCACTAAGTAAATTCACTTTATCAGGATTTGTGAAATTAAGATTAAGTTTACCTTGTTGTAATTCTAGGATTTTTTGCTGCCCATCATTACTAGCTAGACTACGAGCTGCACTAGTTTTTAATTGTTGGCTAATCTGATCCTTGACTTTATCTAATGTTGGTACAACAGATGCCTCATGATCAGTTACATGATAAACTCTATAACTACCATTACCCAAATCTACAACTTCACTATTATTATGTTTGCTGATAACTTCTGGGTTAAAGATAGCGGCTTGGCTTTTAGCTGATGCAAAATTACCAGTAGTATCCCCTTTATTTACCCAGTTAGGTGTGGTTTGTATAGTTAGACCAAGAGCTTTAGCTGCTGGATCTAGACTTGATGGTTGGTTATAAGTTATTTCGTTTAGCTTGTCTAAGTCTTGTTGTAATACATTTCCAGCTTGTTGTTTTTGAAGCTGTGATAGTGCAAGAGATCTAGTCTCAGCTTTTGAATTACCTTTAATAGAATTTAACTTGATTATATGAAAACCATACTTTGTCTCAACTAGATTACTAATCTGACCAGTTTTTAAGCTAAATGCAGTATCTTCAAAAGGTTTCTCCATAACGCCTTTACCAAAATATCCTAAATCACCACCATTACTCTTAGAGCCACTGTCATCAGAATATTGACGTGCCAGATTAGCAAAATCCTTAGGATTTTGTTTAACCTTAGCTAAAATCTTAAGTGCTTTCTCGCGTGTTGCTTCTTTAGTTTTAGTATCAGCCGTAGCTGGTAATTCAATTAGAATGTGAGAAGCATCAACTTGCTCGCCTGAAATATGATTTTTGGCTAAATAGTTGTCTATATCTTTATCAGATATTTGAATATTTCTAGCTATACTTGCAGCATCTAGATCTAGATATTGTAATTTAACTCTTTCAGGCTGTGTAAATTTGGCAATATTTTGTTGATAAAAATCACCAATTTGCGCATCAGTTGGGTTTGCTTTATCATAAAACTGACTAATATTAACTGTATAGCTAGATATTTTACGCTCACGACTTAGTAAATTTGCAAATTGCTTATCAAATAAACTTGATGAAAAATAAGAATCTTTAAATAAGGCAACATATTCATTAAGTAAAATCTGTTGGCCGATATTGGTTTGAAATTGTTCAGCACTCATAAACTGTGTACGTAGAAAATCTTGATATTTTTGTAAGCTAAATTGAGAATTACTTTCTTGAAATTGAGGAATACTTGCAATTTGCTTTTGTAATTGATTTTTGGTAGCTAACATATGGTAATCGTTTATGTTATTAATCAATAACTGACGGTTAATTAAACCAAATAATATCTGCATTTTATCAGTATTTTGCGGGTTTTGATCAATTGCACGATCAATATCCGTAGTATAAATTTTTTGGGAGCCCACTTTCGCTACATAACCATCATCACCAGTGCTACCTAAATAGCCGCCAATACCCCATAATACAAAGGTTGCGGCAATAACAATCATAATTCCTTTTACTAGTTTTTGGTTTTTCTCTACGATATTAAACATAATTTTCTAAATTCCTATTGGGATATAATATTTTTTCACTCAAGCTATTATTGTACTACAAGTTTGAAATCTATGAATAATTTTGCCATATCCACACCTGCAATTTCAATCTGTAATTCCTGACCTGAAGCAAATTTAGCTCCAGTTTTTTTACCAATTAATAGCTGTTTTTTCTCATCAAATACATAGTAGTCACTACCTAGTTCAGTCACATGTACCAAGCCATCTAACATTAAATCTGGAATATATACAAATACCCCAAAATTAACAACAGAGGTAATTAAACCACTAAACTCCTTACCAACATGAGTTTTGGCATATTGACATTTATAAAAAGCTACAGTTTTTCGTTCTAAATCTTCAGCTCTTCTCTCAGCAAATGATGTATTGTCTCCAATATTTGCCAAATCATGCACATATTGATATTCTTCATCTTCAAGTATACTTTTAGCCGCACGATGCACTAATAAATCTGGATAACGCCTAATTGGGGATGTAAAATGTAAATAGCGGTCATAACTTAAACCAAAATGCCCCACATTATTTGGTGAATAAACAGCTAATTGCATTGAACGAAGAACTGACTGTTGAATTGCT
>CANMQR010000163.1 GCA_947499925.1 Neisseriaceae bacterium | reverse complement strand
TATATTGCGTTTCTAGATCCGCCAAAAGAAACTACTAAACCAGCTCTTCAAGCACTAAATCGACATGGGATTGCTGTTAAAATCTTAACTGGGGATAATGAGCTTGTTACTGCTAAAGTTTGTCGTGAAGTTGGGCTTAATGTCGAAGGAATGCTTCTTGGTTCGGAGATTGATAAATTTTCTGATGTTGAATTAGCTAAGATAGCTGAGGATACTACAGTATTTGCCAAGCTTAGTCCTGCCCATAAAGAGAGGATTGTAAGTGTGCTTCATGATAACGGGCATGTGGTTGGCTTTATGGGTGATGGAATTAATGATGCGGCGGCTCTTAGAGTCGCTGATATTGGTATATCAGTTGATAGTGCTGTAGATATAGCTAAGGAAGCTGCTGATATTATCCTTCTTGAAAAAAGCTTGATGGTATTAGAAAATGGAGTGGAAGAGGGCAGAAGAACTTTTGCTAATATGTTAAAATATATTAAGATTACCGCTAGTTCTAATTTTGGTAATGTATTTAGTGTATTAATAGCTTCAGCTTTTTTACCATTTGAACCAATGTTACCGATTCATCTGTTGATTCAGAACTTGCTTTATGATATTTCTCAAGTGGTAATTCCGTTTGATAATGTAGATAAAGAATTTATTGCTAAGCCGCAGAAATGGAACCCTAAGGGATTATTAAGTTTTATGATTTTCTTTGGGCCTTTAAGTTCTATTTTTGATGTTATTACCTTTATAGTCTTATGGAATGTCTATCATGCTAATACTATTGCTAGTGCGGCACTATTCCAGTCTGGATGGTTTATCGAAGGCTTATTAACCCAAACACTTATAGTACATATGATACGTACGCGTAAGATTCCATTTTTACAAAGTCGTGCCGCATGGTCATTAATAGTAATGACATTGGTAATTGTAACTGTTGGTATTAGTTTACCTATGGGTAGTATAGCTTCTTATGTAAGTATGACTGCAGTTCCATTGTCCTACTTTGGTTGGGTATTTGCTATTGTAATTGGTTATATGGTGCTAGTACAGCTTATGAAAGGTTTTTATGAGCGTAAATTTGGTTGGCAATAGTAGATTTATTTTGGAGTATTTTGTATGTTAGGTGCATTAGATATGTTTGCGATAGGTATAGGACCATCAAGTTCCCATACTATCGGTCCAATGAAAGCAGCTCTGAAATTTGTCGAGCTTTTAGATACAGGAGATGTTATTAATAAAGTAACCAGGTTAGAAGCTAATTTATATGGATCATTAGCTCTTACAGGTGAGGGGCATGGGACTGTTTTTGCGGTTTTAAATGGTTTATCGGGTAAACACCCCAAAACAGTTGATCCTGATTTGTTTTTGGAGCTTGTAGAGCAGGTTAAAAAAGATAAACAGATAAATTTGTTGGGTAAACATAAAGTTGATTTTGATATTATGCATGATTTATTATTGCATAAAAAAGAGTTTTTGCCAGAACACGCTAATGGTATGAGTTTTATTGCTTATAATGATAACAAGATATTATTAAGTAAGCAATATTTTTCAATAGGTGGCGGGTTTATTGTTGATGATACTGAGATGAAAAATTTATCAAATCAAGTAGCAGATGATGTGAAAATCCCATATCCTTTTAGAACTGGAGCTGAGTTATTTGGTCTATGTGAAAAAAATGGTTTTAGCATTGCTGAATTAGTTACTAGAAATGAGCAGGTTCGAAAGACACGAGAGCAGTTCAGAAATGAAGCTTTAGAAATTATTGAAGTAATGCATCAATCGGTATTACGTGGAATAAGCATTGAAGGTTTTTTACCTGGTGGTTTGGAAGTTCGTAGGCGCGCAAATGGTTTGTATAATAAATTGAATGTTGATAGTATTAATTCTTCCTTACATGATCAAAGATTATTGGCAATGGCTTTTGCAATTGGGGTTAATGAAGAAAATGCAGCTTTTGGTAAGGTAGTAACAGCGCCTACCAATGGTTCGGCTGGTACTATCCCCGGAGTGTTAGAGTATTATATTCGCTATGGTAAAGATGTTACTGAAGATAAATTGGTTGAATTTATCCTAACTGCTGGTGCAATTGGGATGTTATATAAATTTGGAGCTTCAATTTCTGCAGCTGAAGTAGGCTGTCAAGGTGAGATTGGGGTTGCTTGTTCTATGGCTTCAGCTGCACTAACTGCAGTGCTTGGTGGAAGTTTGATTCAAATTGCTAAAGCTGCTGAAATCGCGATGGAACATAGCCTTGGTATGACTTGTGATCCAATAGGTGGCTTAGTTCAAATACCCTGTATAGAACGAAACGGAGTTGCTGCAAGTCGTGCTATTGATATTGCAAGACTTGCTCTTTTGGAGGAAGAATCCGGTAGAGTTAGTCTTGATGATGTAATTAAGACCATGCTACAAACTGGACATGATATGGGTATGCGCTACAAAGAAACAGCTCTTGGTGGACTAGCAGTTAATGTTGTTAACTGCTAGTTTATTATTCAGTAACTGTTATACCTAGCTCTTGAAGTTGACTTCTATCTACTATATTAGGGGCATTAGTAAGTAGGCATTGCCCTGTAGTTGTCTTTGGTAGTGCTATTACGTCCCTAATCGAATTTGATTTACACATAATAGCTGCTACCCGATCTAAGCCAAAAGCAATTCCACCATGTGGAGGTGCTCCATACTGTAAATTATCTAGTAAATAACCAAATTTTTGTTGTGCTCGTTCAGGTGTAAGATCTAGAGCTGCAAATACTTTGGATTGTATAGCTGCATCATGGATTCTAACTGAGCCACCACCAATTTCTGAGCCATTTAGTACCATATCATAAGCTTTAGCAAGGCAAAGTTCAGGTTGAATGTTGAGAATCTCTATATGTTCATCCTTCGGTGCTGTGAATGCATGGTGAGCGGGCATATATTTATTTGTTTTCTCATCATACTCAAACATCGGGAAATCAACAACCCAAAGTGGAGACCATTCTTTAGTTATTAGAGATTTTTCATGACCTAGTTTTAGGCGTAATGCCCCCATTGCTTCATTAACTATTTTAGCACTATCAGCACCAAACAATATAGTTTCTCCATTCTTGGCTTTGGTAATACTAAGTATAGTAGTTAGTTCATCAGTTGATAAAAATTTAACAATTGGTGATTGAAGTCCTTCCGTATCAGGTTTGGTTACATCATTTACTTTGATATAAGCTAGTCCCTTAGCTCCATAACTACCTACGAATTTGCCCAAATCATCT
>CANMQR010000162.1 GCA_947499925.1 Neisseriaceae bacterium | reverse complement strand
TGGCCAAGTCTACGAGGCAGTAATCAAAAAAGAACGTAGAGGTGAATATCTAGGTAATACAGTTCAAGTAATACCACATATTACTGATGAAATTAAGGCTAAGATAGAAGCTGGAGCGGCTGGATATGATGTAGCAATGATCGAAGTTGGGGGTACGGTTGGGGATATTGAATCACTACCGTTTTTAGAAGCTATAAGGCAGTTACGTCAGCAAAAAGGACGAACTAATACTTGCTATATTCATTTGACATTAGTGCCGTATCTTCCTGGTAGTGGTGAAATAAAAACTAAACCAACACAACATTCAGTTAAAGAGCTTCGCGAGATTGGTATCCAAGCTGATATACTTCTTTGTCGTATGGATAGAGAGCTACCACAAGCCGAAAAACAAAAAATGGCACTATTTTGTAATGTGGAAGAAAGAGCTGTTATTGCTTGTTACAATATGCCAAGTATTTATCAAGTTCCACATATGTTACATGAACAACAAATTGATGATATCATTTGTGAACAATTACAAATCACCGCCAAACCTGCTAATTTAAGCGTTTGGGATAATTTGATTAAAAATCTAAATAACCCAGAGCGTACTGTCAATATAGCATTTGTTGGTAAATATGTGGAACTTACTGAGTCATATAAGTCTCTTAGTGAGGCTATAATTCATGCGGGGATTCATACTAAAACTGATGTTAAAATTCATTATGTAGATGCTGAAGATTTAGAAAACAACAGTTTATCGTTATTTAAAGATATTGATGCTGTATTAGTCCCTGGGGGCTTTGGTAAACGTGGAGTTGAAGGTAAAATTAAAGCGGTTGAGTATGCTAGAACTCATAAAATCCCGTATCTTGGGATATGTTTAGGTATGCAAATAGCGGTTGTTGAATACGCTAGAAATGTAGCTAAGTTAGCTAATGCTAATTCAACCGAATTTGATAGCGAAACTTTGTATCCTGTTGTTGCTATGATTACTGAGTGGGAAGATAATACTGGTAAACTAGAAACTAGAAGTGCTAATACTGATTTAGGCGGTACTATGCGTTTGGGAGCTCAGGAATGTATTTTAGAACATAACTCCTTAGCTAGAAAGATCTATGGACAAGATAAAATAATGGAACGCCACCGCCATCGCTATGAAGTGAATAATAAATTTATTGGTGAATTAACTAAAAAAGGTTTAATTGTAAGCGGTCATTCTATTGGACGCGAACATTTGGTAGAAATGATCGAATTACCAGATCATCCTTGGTTTGTAGCTTGTCAGTTCCATCCTGAATTTACTTCTAATCCTAAAAACGGTCATCCATTGTTTACGTCGTTTATTAATGCAGCATATAATTACAACACTTCAAAAGGGGTTTAAATGCAAACTACTTGGAAATTATTTGATACTGAAATTGGTCTAAACAGGCCATTGTTTTTAATCGCGGGTCCTTGTGTTATTGAGTCTAAGCAATTAGCCATTGATACGGCTGGCTATCTTAAAGAAATTACTGACCGTTTGGGGATAAACTTTATTTATAAATCAAGTTATGATAAAGCTAATCGTAGTTCAGACTCTACTTTTAGGGGGCCTGGAATTGATAATGGTTTAAAAATCTTATCTGAAGTAAAAAGTCAATTAGGCCTTAAAGTACTTACTGATGTACACGAACTAGAAGAGATTGACCAAGTTGCTGAAGTTGCAGATATACTACAAACCCCGGCTTTTTTGTGTCGCCAGACTAATTTTATTAAAGCAGTAGCTAAAACTGGAAACGTAGTTAATATCAAAAAAGGTCAGTTTTTGGGGCCTTGGGATATGAAACATGTGACTAGTAAGGCGCTAAACGTTGAAGGTCATGGATTGATTATGGCATGTGAGCGCGGAGTTAGCTTTGGCTACAATAATTTAGTGTCTGATATGCGAAGTCTTGTGGTTATGCGAGAAACTAACTGCCCGGTAGTATTTGATGCAACACATTCAGTACAGTTACCTGGAGGGCAAGGAACTAGCTCTGGTGGGCAAAGAGAGTTTGTGCCGGTATTAGCCCGTGCTGCTGTTGCTGTTGGGATAAGTGGAATATTTATGGAAACGCATCCTAATCCATCTGAAGCTAAATCTGATGGGCCTAACTCCTTTCCAATGTATGATATAGAGAATTTCTTAACTGAAATTATGGCAATTGATAAATTGGTAAAAAAACTATAAATTTATAAGGATAATAAATTATGTCAGAAATTATTAGCATACACGCACGTGAAGTGCTTGATTCTCGAGGCTTTCCAACTGTTGAAGCTGAGGTCGTTTTAGATTCTGGAGCGTTTGGTAGGGCTTCAGTGCCATCAGGCGCATCTACTGGTTCAAGAGAGGCGCTAGAACTTCGTGATGGCGACAAAAGTCGTTACAATGGCAAAGGTGTTCTAAACGCTGTAAAAAATGTAAATACAACTATTGCTAAGCATCTAATTGGATTTGATGCATTTGATCAAACTGGTCTTGATCAAGAATTAATTAAACTTGATGGCACTGAAAATAAATCCAATCTTGGAGCTAATGCAATGCTTGCCGTATCAGTTGCTGCAGCCCAAGCCGTGAGTGTAGAATTAGATATACCACTTTATCGATATGTTGGTGGAATAGGTAAAAAAATACTTCCAGTTCCACAAATGAATGTGATTAATGGTGGAGCACATGCTAATAATAACCTTGATATTCAAGAGTTTATGATTTTTCCAGTTGGTGCTCCTAGTTTTAAAGAAGCTCTTCGCTATGGTTCGGAAACATTCCACGCTCTTAAATCAATCTGTGCATCTCGTGGTTATCCAACGTCAGTTGGGGATGAGGGTGGGTTTGCACCAAATCTTGCGACTAATGAAGAAGCGCTTAAATTAATCCTTGAAGCTATTGATAAAGCTGGATATGTGGCTGGTAGTGATATTATGCTTGGTCTTGATTGTGCAAGTTCTGAGTTTTATAAAGATGGTAAATATCATCTAGAAGCTGAAAACCTACATTTAACTTCAGAACAATTTACGGATTATCTGACTAATTTAGTAAATAATTATCCGATTATTTCTATTGAAGATGGAATGGCTGAGCAAGATGAGGCTGGTTGGATACATCTAACTAAAACGTTGGGCAATAAAATCCAATTAGTAGGGGACGATAATTTCGTGACTAATCCAAAACTATTGGCTAATGGTATTAAAAAAGGTATTGCTAATTCCCTTTTGGTTAAGATAAACCAAATTGGT
>CANMQR010000161.1 GCA_947499925.1 Neisseriaceae bacterium | reverse complement strand
TGGGCGTTATTTCCTACAAGCTGAAAATCAATTAGATAGTAAACACTTTGCTCTAATGAAACAATCTGGTTTTGCACCAGAAGTGCCAACTTGGTTAGCTACAAATGGGCAAAATAAACGTCTTGGTATCGACCCAGAGCTTATATCAATCGTTAGAGCTAATAGTCTTAAAAAGGTAATGGCTGATTTAGATGGGGAACTAGTATTTATAGAAGATAATCTAGTTGATAAATGTAAACAAAAGCTAGGTGAAGTATTGGCGATGCCAGTATCAAAAGCTTTTTTACTAGATGTTAAATATACTGGTGAGACAATAGATACTCGTATTTCAATGGTTAGTAATTACCTAAAAAATAATAGCATTGATTATTTAGCATTAAATGCACTTGATGAAATTGCGTGGCTATTTAATATTAGAGGTGCGGATATTGAATATAATCCACTAGTAATTAGTTATGCAATAATTTCTCAAGATAAATCATGGTTATTTATTGATAAAGAAAAAATTAGTAATGACGTAAAAGAGATATTAACACAATCAGGCGTTATGGTTGAAGCGTATGAAAAATTTGGTGAACATTTAGCTAAGATTAAATCGAGTATTTTTCTTGATGATAAAACTGCCAATTATGCTATGCTATCTAAGATATCAGATAAAGCAACTATAGTATTTGGAGTATCACCAATAATTCATAAAAAAGCTTGTAAAAATAGTGTTGAAATTAATGGAACAAAAACTGCTCATATTAAAGATGCGGTTGCAGTAATTAATTTTTTATCCTGGGTTGATAAAACGTGGAGGCTTGGTACGAATGAAATATCAGCAGCAGATAAACTCGAAGCTTATAGACGTGAACAAGAAAATTTAATGGGGCTTAGTTTTGCAACTATTAGTGGCTTTGCATCTAATGGTGCTGTTATACACTATCGTGCTACAGATGTTAGCGTTAAAACAATTGATGATTCTAATTTATACCTGATTGATTCTGGTGGGCAGTATCTTGAAGGTACAACTGATATAACTAGAACAATTCATTTAGGTGAACCTACTAAAGAACAAAAACGCCATTATACTTTAGTACTAAAAGGACATTTGGCGCTTGGACGTGCAATATTCCCTCATGGTACTTGCGGGGAACATTTAGACACTCTTGCTAGAAGTCCTCTTTGGAGTGAATTTCTTAATTATCGTCATGGTACAGGTCATGGAGTTGGAAGTTTCTTATGTGTACACGAAGGACCACAAAGAATATCTACTGCTCATTCTGGTGTGCCTTTACTTCCGGGTATGATAGTTAGTAATGAACCTGGGGTGTATATTGATGGTTCACATGGTATTCGGATAGAAAATCTATGTCTGGTTAGTGAAGTAACAGCACCAAGAGCTTTAGCGTCAGATTATGGACCATTTTATGAGCTTCAGAATTTAACCCTAGTACCATATGCCAAAAAATTAATCGATATGAAAATGTTAAGCTTTGAAGAAAAGGCTCAGTTAAAACAATACTATAAAATAATCAAAGCTATAATACGTGATAAACTAAAAATAAAAGAGCGCGAATGGCTGGACGATGAGCTTGATTTAGCGTTTTACTCTTGAAAGTATTTCAATTAGTTGTTGATATGGGTCTGGAGTCTTAGTAATAGGGCGACCAATCACCATATAATCAACTTGGTTTGAAATTGCTAGTTCGGGTGTCATAATCCTCGTTTGGTCATCGGTTTTGTCTAAAGTTAGACGAATACCGGGGCAAACAGTTAAAAAACCCTGAGTTGTTCCTATTTTAATTTGTTTTGCTTCATGGGCAGAGCATACTACACCATCTAAGCCGCTATTGTAACTTAATTTAGCTAGATTAGTAACATGGGTAGTTAGATTTTCTTTGACACCAATTTGGTGTAGTTCTTCCTGTGACATTGATGTTAGTGTTGTAACTGCTATCAATAGAGTGTCGGTTCTGGCTTCATCAATTCCTTGTTTTGCCATTTCTAACATTTTTTGTCCACCACTAGCATGTACATTAGTCATCCACACTCCTAGATTGGCCGCTGCTTTACAGGCTTTATAGGTTGTATTTGGTATGTCGTGGAATTTTAGATCTAGAAATACTTTATAACCACTAACGACAATTTTTTCAACAAGCTTTGGGCCGGTGGAAGTAAATAATTCTTTGCCTATTTTTAGCTTACATAAATCAGGACTTAATTGGCTAAGCAAGTTTAGTACTTCTTTTTCATTATCAAGATCAAGAGCAATAATTATTGGAGAGTCGTATTTGGAGCTGGTATCAAGCATTAGTGGATTCATATTTTAAATAAGTCTGAAATAGTTTAACATGAGCGATTATAGCTTAAAAAGCTATATTGTGCAAATTTAAGTCAACATCTTCAACCAATATAGTATAATTCCTAGTACCAATAAGGAGTTTGAAATTAAAAAAGTATTTTTTATTGTTTTATTGAGTGTAGCTATTGCTGTACCAGTTGTTGCAAATGCTAATGATGTAAAACCATCCGCTGGCATGCCTGTTAAGGTCGGTGGTTGGTATCCGGTGTTTTTTGAGACATATAGTGCTAAAAAAGTTAATCAAATTATCGAGTCGATTAAAAAAGGAAATGTGAGTAAAATAATAATTACTTATGATGAAAATAATACTCTTGCAACTAAGATACAGAATAAGATAATTAATCAAACAAAACTCTCTGTAGAATTAAGTCAGATACATCAAAAAGATGATAAATTAGTTCATTATAATCACACCGAGGTTGTGGTTACAGTCTTTAATAAGTAACTTAAACTAAACAACAGTTTGGTCATTGTGCTATGCAAAAGAATAATTTTGGTACCGTTTTCGTGCTATAATTACTTCTTCAAATTTTATATTAAACTATAGCGTATTTTTGGAGATTATTCAATGGAAATCAAAGCCGTTCAAAAACTTATTAGCGATCAAGACATTAAGTTTGTAGATCTACGTTTCAGTGATACTTTAGGCAAAGAACATCACGTGACAATACCCTCAAAATCTCTAAATGAAGATTTAATTAAAAACGGACAACCTTTCGACGGTTCATCAATTCATGGGTGGCGCGGAATTGAGAATTCTGATATGCTATTGAGACCTGATTTATCTACTGCCAAAATAGATCCTTTTTATGAAACCCCGACATTATTTGTAACTTGTGATGTAATAGATACTCTTACTGGTCAAACATATATTAAATGTCCACGTGGAATAGCAAAACGTGCTGAAGAG
>CANMQR010000160.1 GCA_947499925.1 Neisseriaceae bacterium | reverse complement strand
ATAGTTTTAGGAAGTTTCAAAAACTGCTCATTAACAAACATCGAGAACGCAGTAACTGCAACCACTCCAGCAAAAATTACATGATATGACATTAATTTAGTACCTACTTAAAAAACCTTTTTAGGATTTAAAATATTATTGGGGTCTAATAGTTTTTTTATTGATAACGCTAATTGATAACTCTTTGAATCATAGTATTTAGATAACCAATGTTTTTTAAGTACCCCCACCCCATGCTCAGCAGAAAAGCTACCATTATATTTATATACATCAGTATACACGATATTATTAATTTTAGGTTCGATATTTTGTAATTTATTATAATCTTGGTCTTTGAATTGGATATTATAATGTAAATTCCCATCTCCTAAATGTCCAAAGATGATTATTTGTGCATCAGGAAAGTGTTTTAGGATATTGCTTTCATTAGTTTTTATGAAGTTGTCAATATTACTAATGGGTAATGAGATATCATGTTTAACTGCAACTCCTTCCATTTTCTCAGCGAGTGGGATGCTTTCTCGTACTTGCCATAAGTTTTTACGTTCGTTTTCATTACTAGCAAGGATTACATTATCTAAATCAATTGTTAATTCACCCAACTTATTTACCAGTTCTTCAAGACTAAATTCACCATTAGTTTCTATTTCAAATAAAATTACCCAAGGTGCAGTTACCCCCATAGGGTGAAAGTGCTTATTATGAATTTGCTGCGTTAGTGGGTTGATAATCTCAAACGCGCAAAGGTTATAATATTTATTTAGTGAATTAAGTAATAAACATGCAGTTGATAATTCATTAACCCCACACATTGCTGTGAAATAACTCTCTGGTTGTTGGTATAGCTTCAAGGTTGCTTTAGTTATAATTCCAAGAGTTCCTTCACTACCAATAAAGAGTTGTTTTAAATCAAAAAAAGTGTTATTCTTTCTTAAGCTTTGAAGTTGATTGACAATACTTCCATCAGCTAAACATACCTCAAGCCCCAAAACCAGATCCTGCATCATACCGTATTTTATTACATGGATACCACCAGCATTAGTTGCTATATTTCCACCAATTTGGCAGCTTCCACTGGATGCTATAGATAAAGGGAAATATAAGCCATTAGTTTTCGCATATTCTATAACCTTATCTAAGGTACACCCAGCTTCAACGGTAATACTTTGATTATTTATATCGATATGGATGATTTTATCTAAATGGCGTAAATTTAGAATAATTTGAGGGCTGCCACTATCATTTGGTACACTAGCGCCGCAAAGTGAAGTATTACCACCTTGGGGTATGATTCCTACTTTATGGATTGAAGATAATTTTAGAATAGCAGATATTTGTTCTATTGTGGATGGAAATATTACGGCAAGAGATGGATTGTTATAGCGATGTCTCCAGTCGGTTTCGTATAGTTTCTTGTTGTTGGTTAAAATTCCATCCAAACCAACGATATTAGTAATCTCATTTATATATTGCTTGAGATCAGACACTTTCTAATACCATCTGTACAATATTAGTGCCAGTTTGGGTGAGAATTTGTCTTGTGCCTGTTGGACTTGTTATATTAATTTCTGTTAGTTTATTGCCAATAACATCAATTCCCGCCCAAACAATTTCGTGATCTTTAAGCCACAAAGCAATTTCATTAGCTAATTTAAAATCTTCAGGTGTTAATGGATGCACTTCTCCACGCCCTCCCGCAGCGATATTGCCCCGAATTTGGTTTTCTTGCGGAATACGGTATAAGCAGTGTTCAATCACCTGACCATTGACAATAAAAATGCGTCTATCACCGTTAATAACTTCAGGGATAAACTTTTGTAGCATTACAGTTTGGGTGTAATAATTTGTACTACCTTCTATGATTGCTCCACAATTTACATCTTTTGGTGATATTTTAAACACGCCACGCCCTGCCATTAAGTCAAGAGGTTTAATTACACATTCACCATGTTTATCAAGAAAGTCATAAATAACTTGCTTATTTTTGGTAACAGTGGTTGGTGTGATTAGGTTTGGAAAATTTAAAATACTTAGTTTTTCATTAAAATTACGTAAGCTATGACTATTATTAATCACATTTGCCCCATTTTGTTCTGCAATGAATAAAATCTGGGTGAGGTAATAGTACTCCATATTAAATGGTGGATCATTTCTAACGAAAATAGCTCTAAATTCAGAAAGATTTAGGGTAGAAGTGGCTATGTCTTCTAAATACCAAGGTAGAACGCTACCAGGGGCGTCTTTATTTGTTGCAAGGAGTTTTATCTTGTGTGTAATTGCTTTTGCTTGATTATTTTCTGAGTATATTTCATTAGGTAAGGCTACAAAAACTTCAAACCCCATCTCAGCAGCAGTAACTAACATAAGGTATGTGGTATCAGTTGCTATTTTAAAACTAGCTAAAGGGTCACAGATAAATAATAATTTTTTGTTCATTTAATAAAAACTCCAATATTTGTTTATTTAGAAATGGTACATTATCGATACCAGATATGAGTTGGCACTTGTATTAATAGCATTATTACCAGTATTATTTTGTGCCATTATGCCACCTGAATAGTCCCATTCCAAGCGATAACCAACATTTTTAAAGCCCAATTCAGCCCCAAGGCCAAATAAAGGAGAGAATCCTGTTGCACTACTATTTAGATTAGCACAAGCACCACATGAGCCAACATTACCAAAGTTAACCGCATTATAATCATACCCAAGCTTGGTATAAACAGAGGCGCCACTTAATGAATCACTAAAAAGACTAAATGGTAAATGAAATAAAACTGATGGGCCAATAATTTGCTGAGTTACGCTATAGGCGTTATTATATTGCCCAAGCCAAGATACATTATAATCAAGCTGAAGCCCCAGCCATTTATAGATATCATACCCAAAGTATAATTGGGAGGTGAGTGATTGTGCATCTTGTGCATTAGTTGTTGGATTGGTAAATTCTAAAGGCGATACAGCATTTGCAGTAATATCTGAATATCCAGCTCCGATTCCGACATAATAACCACCATCAGCAAAAGCCATATTTGTGATTATTAATAAACATAATAAACGAATTTTTTGCATCAATTTTAGTTCCTAATTAAATTAAATCTCTGTAGATAGGTATTATATACTGTAGTGATGTGGTTGTGCACCTTAACTCCTATTTTTAGGTATCGATTCATTCAATAATGAAAAGCAACGGACAAATATGAGCATGATAGTTATCAAAAGATTAAATTTATTTATATTTTGTTATATTGATTGTAGATAAATGGTTTAGCTAT
>CANMQR010000159.1 GCA_947499925.1 Neisseriaceae bacterium | reverse complement strand
TAGTACTCCATTTCCGATGCGAAAAGAAATATTATTTATAACTTTTATTGTAATCTTAGTAACATTAGTGTTTCAAGGTCTGACTCTGCCATTTTTAATACGTAGATTAAAATTAGGAGAAGCATCTATTAATGATACCGACAAAATAAATGAAAACAATCTAAGGTACACAATCCTCCAAAATAGCCTAAATTATATCGATAATCAATTATCACAAAAATTTCCACCACATGTTATTCGTAAAATACGTACTTTAGTGTGCCAAAGAGCTGAAGATACAAAAAATAAAATTGATAATAATAATATGGGCGAACATGATTTGTATCGGTTACAATTTTATGAATGTGAAATGGAAATGTGGATGCATCAAAGACAATCTTTGATCCAACTACATAAAGAGGATATTTATAGTGATGAAATTATCAGAAAAGTAGAACAAGATCTAGATATCTATAGTATGCGAACTCATGCAACTATCAAACTACTAAGAAGCCGTAAGCATAAATAGTTATTTAGTCAATAATTGCAATATTTGCTCTTTAACAGTATCAACACTTTGCGTGCCATCTATTTTCATATACTCTACATTACTTAATTTGTTATAGTAAGCAATCAACGGCTCAGTTTGATTCATATACACTTGAAGACGATTTTTTATAGTCTCTTCTTTATCATCATCCCTTTGAATTAAATCTTCTCCGGTAACATCGTCTTTAAGTGCAACTTTTGGTGGATTGTATTTAATATGATAAGTACGCCCCGACTGTACATGCACCCTACGTCCAGATAAGCGTGAAATAATCTCAGGAAATGGTACTGCTATTTCAAGAACAAAATTAATCAATACCCCTGCTTCTTTGAGGCTATCAGCTTGAGCTATAGTTCTTGGAAAACCATCAAATAGATAACCTTTTTTACAATCCGCCTCTTGTAAGCGTTGTTTAACTAGGCCTATCACAATATCATCAGATACCAAAGCACCAGCATCCATAATAGCTTTTGCCTTCAGGCCTAATTCAGTGCCTTCTTTAATGGCTTTACGTAACATATCCCCAGTTGATATTTGAGGAATATTAAATTTTTCACAAATAAATTGTGCTTGTGTACCTTTGCCCGCTCCAGGAGCACCTAATAATATAATAGCTATCATTTATTCAATTCTCATAAATATATAATTTCTAGTGCATAGAACCCAGCCTCCGCTGGGATGACGAGTGCAACATAATCTCTAACGCATAGATCCCAGCCTCCGCTGGGATGACGAGTGCAACATAATCTCTAACGCATAGCTCACAGCCTCCGCAGGGATGAGCTGTGCATTTTACTGCCATGATACGGTTTAGTACCAGTCGCCTGCGTCTCTTGCATCACCAAATTTGTATGGCGTCTCTGTATTATTAACATTATACCCACCAGCTAGATATTGATATAAATTAACAATAGTTTGTAATTGTTGTAATTTTAGTGAAGCTAATGTAATAGCTGCACTATCCATAGTTACCTTAGAGTTTAAGGCATCAAGCTCACTATAAAGACCTTTGTTAAAATTATCAACACTTAAACTATATGCAACTTTGGTACTATCATATACCTTTACTTGTTCATTATAACTTGCTGTGATTTTTTCATGTGCTGATAAACCACTATCTACTTGAGAGAATGCATTTCTTATAGTATATATGTAGTTATAGTACGCTGTATAGTACGCACCCTTAGCACTTTTGATAGCTCCAAAAGCTGCTAAATCAACTAAAGGGAATGTTGCCGTACTACTAAATTTCCAAAAATCATTAGTATCATTAAATAAACCATCTAATGATGAAGTTGCAGTTCCTACACCTCCAGTTAAAGAAATGGTTGGGAAAAATACTGATGTTGCAACACCAATATCAGCATTTGCAGCAATTAACTGTTGTTCTGATGATACTACATCTGGACGTTGTTTTAGCACTGTTGATGGGATATTTGCTGGAATAATACCATCAATCGCTATATTATTAAAATTTGAACCAAGCATAATCGCACCTGGGTTTCTATTAATCAATACCTGTAAGGCATTTTGGGTAGAAACTATATTATTTTTAATAACTGGAATCTGTGCTTTTGCTGCTTGATAGTTTTGTTCATATGGTTGAAGTGACAATAAAGATATATAACCTTCTTTATATTGACTCTTAGCTAATTCGTAGAGTTTACCAGTATCAGCAACTAATGACTCTTGTAACTCGAGTTGATAGTTTAGTTCTGACAACGTAAAATAACTACCCGATACTTGGCCTAATATAGTTAAACGCATTGCATCTTTGGTAGCTTGTGCTGCATATAATTGAGCTTTTGCTGCTTCTTGAGTTCTTAACTGTTGAAAAATATTCAAAGTATAAGTTGGTACTAATCCAACGTTGTATCCGGTACTACTACCTACAGTAGCACTACTAGCACCACCCGATACATTTTCATTACCAAAGGTTCCTGAGGTACTATATCCTGGTGATAGCCCAAGGGTTGGCACCCATCCCATTTGGATTTGCTCTAAATAACCTTGTGCCTGAATAATATTACCGATCGACTGTTGAACACTTAAATTATTTTTAAGAGCTTGGGCCATTAGGCTATTTAGGGATTTATCATTAAATTTTTCCCACCATGCAGTATCTGGTAGGTTAGCATTCATTTCTGATGCTGATAAATTGTCGGTGCTACTCCAAGATTCAGGGGTATCTACAGTAGGCTTTGCATAATTAGGACCCCATAGCCCACAACCAGACAACATCGCACAAATGGTTAAAGCACAAACACGTTTAATTTGCATAACTCACCAAAACCTTATTAATCAACATAACTAGCGTATTTTAACATTTTTTTATATTCTTGTATTTAATTATTTACGCATTCTTTTTAACCAACCCAAAACTGTAGTTTGTTTTGCTCTGGAAATAGTTAATTCATTTGCTGGAGTATCTTTGGTGATTGTAGAACCCGCACCAATAACACTACCCTCACCAAGGGTAACTGGCGCCACCATCATAGTACCTGAACCTACAAAAACATTATCCTCAATTTTTGTTTTAAATTTATTTTTGCCGTCATAATTACAAGTAACACTACCAGCCCCTACATTAACCTTAGAACCAATCTCAGAATCCCCAATATAAGTCAAATGATTAACTTTTGATGCTACTCCAATAGTTGAATTTTTTACTTCAACAAAATTACCAATATGCACATCATTTTGTAGTTTAGTACCTGGCCTAACCCTTGAAAAGGGTCCAATCTTACAACCT
>CANMQR010000158.1 GCA_947499925.1 Neisseriaceae bacterium | reverse complement strand
CCCCTGAAATGGAATATGTAGCTATAAGAGAAAATATGGCATTAGAACATACATTAGCTAAAGGCAACCCTAATTATCCTATTACTCCTGAAATGGTAAGAGAAGAAATCCTAAAAGGTCGCGCGATAATTCCAGCTAATATCAATCATCCTGAATTAGAACCTATGATTATAGGACGTAATTTTTTAGTAAAAGTAAATGCGAATATTGGTAATTCTGCAGTTACATCATCACTAAGCGAAGAAGTTGAAAAACTTATCTGGTCTGTTACTTGGGGTGCTGATACGGTTATGGATTTATCAACTGGTAAAGACATATCTATCACTCGAGAAAAAATATTACGTAATTCCCCAGTTCCTATTGGGACTGTACCTATCTATCAGGCTTTAGAGAAAGTAGGTGGAATAGCTGAAAATTTAAGCTGGGAAGTAATGCGTGAAGTACTAATCGAACAAGCAGAACAAGGTGTTGATTATTTTACGATACACGCTGGAGTTTTGAAAGATTATATCAAACTAACTCAACATCGCGTAACTGGAATTGTCTCTCGTGGTGGTGCTATTATGGCTAAATGGTGTATGGCACATAATAAAGAAAATTTCCTCTATACTCATTTTGAAGACATCTGTGAAATTATGCGTAAATATGATGTGAGTTTTTCTTTAGGTGATGGCTTACGCCCTGGTTGTATAGCTGATGCTAATGATGAGGCTCAATTTGCTGAACTAAAAACCCAAGGTGAATTAAATAAAATAGCCTATAAATATGATGTGCAAACTATGAATGAGGGCCCTGGTCATATTCCACTAGATAAAATAAAAGAAAATATGGACAAGCAGTTAGAATGGTGTAATGAAGCTCCATTTTATACCCTTGGGCCTTTAGTAATTGATTTTGCTGCTGGATATGACCATATTGCCAGTTGTATTGGAGCTGCTAATATAGCACATTATGGATGTGCCCTACTATGTTATGTAACACCAAAGGAGCATTTGGGATTACCTAATAAAAAAGATGTTAAAGATGGTCTTATTGCTTATAAAATTGCAGCTCATAGTGCTGATGCCGCAAAAGGTCACCCTGCAGCTATATATAGAAACTTGCTAATGTCTCAAGCTCGTTTTGACTTTAGATGGGATGATCAGTTTAATCTATCGATTGACCCAGTAACTGCAAGAGAATTTCATGATGAAACACTACCTAAAGATGCTGCAAAATCAGCACATTTTTGTTCTATGTGTGGTCCAAAATTTTGCTCAATGAAGATTCATCAAGAAATCAAAGACTTTCGTCCATGAAAATTGCAGTGCTAGGAGCTGGTCTAATGGGGCGTGTACTTAGTATGCGCCTAAACCAAAGTGGTTATACAGATATTACACTTTTTGATAGAGATAATATGGATGGTAAACAAAGCCCCGCTTATATAGCTGGCGGAATGATTGCTCCATATAGTGAAAGTATTATGGGTGGTAAAACTATATATAATTTAGGTAAAAACGGCCTCTCTTTATGGAAAAAATATTTAAATAAACTAGAAGTACCAGAACTCTATAATGATAATGGTACATTACTACTAGCACCGCCTAATTTTAGTAATGAAATAAAACATTATATTAATAAAATAAATTTTAATACTAATGAAAACAATTACTATCAAGTACTCAAGCAATCTGATATTTACGATTTAGAGCCAGAACTTAAATATAATGAAGGCTATTATTTGCCAAGTGAAGGTGTAGTAAATGCTCGTGATACAATGTCAAGTATTGGTAAATATCTAACAAACCATATCAAATGGGAAGTAAATACTGAAATTAGTTGTACTCATGCTAGTAATGAAATTACGATCAATGGGATGCAGCAAAAATTTGATTTAGTAATTGACTGTCGCGGTTTGGGAAGTAGAGAAACATTACCAGACTTACGCGGAATTCGCGGTGAAATTATTAGAGTTTTTGCACCTGAAGTAAATGTTTCGCGTCCAGTTAGACTATTCCATCCCCGTCATAATATATATATTTCTCCATACAAAAAGCACCATTATATTATTGGAGCCACAGAAATTGAAGCTAATGATATCTCACCAATCTCAGTTAGAAGCACATTAGAATTATTAAGTATGGCTTATGATATACATAGTGGTTTTTCTGAAGCTAGAGTACTTGAAATGAGCACCAATTGCCGCCCTACTCTTTCTAATAATTTACCTCAAATAAAAGTAGATAATAATTTTATATCAATCAATGGATTATACCGTCATGGGTTTTTATTATCACCTACACTTGCTGAGTCCTTAATAGAATATTTATCTACCGGCAACAAATTATATTCGGAAATTTGGAGTTAATAATGCAGATTATATTAAATGGAACTAAGCATATTATTGAAGAGAGAACTACTCTTCATGATTTAACAAGCACCTTAAATATTCTAAATAGTAAAATTGCAATTGCTGTTAATGATGATATTATTCCTAAAAGCCATTACTTAAATACTTGGTTAAATGACAATGATAGAGTTGAAATCGTCACAGCATTTCAAGGAGGCTAAAATGTGGAATATTCTAGATAAAAAAATCAATAGTAGGTTTTTATTAGGTACTGCGTCGTATCCATCGCTTGAAATTCTAAAAAATTCTATTATTGCTTCAGGTTCAGAGATAATCACTGTATCCCTTACTCGAGCTAAATTTGACTTAAAAGATAATCATTTTTATAATATACTAAATGAAGTATCATGCAACTTATTGCCGAATACTGCAGGATGTTATAGTGCTAAGGAGGTTATTAATACTGCAAAACTAGCTCGAGAAATATTTGATACGAGATGGATAAAACTTGAAGTTATAGCTGATGATTTCACCTTACAACCAAACTCTCTTGAACTACTAAAAGCTACTGAGGCTCTCATCAAAGACGGATTTGAAATTTTCCCATACTGTACTGATGATATTAATATATGTAAAGAACTGGTAAATCTAGGATGTAAGATACTAATGCCTATGGCTTCTCCAATTGGTAGTGGTCAAGGATTATTAAATAAATTTAATTTATTACGTTTACGTGATAGATTTCCCAATATATCCCTAATAATTGATGCCGGTATTGGTAGACCATCTGACGCCGTAGAAGCTCTTGAAATAGGCTATGATGGAGTACTACTTAATAGTGCTGTTAGTGGTGCTATTGATCCAGTTAAAATGGCAGAAGCATTTAAACTCGGAATTATTTCTGGGAGACTTGCTTATGAGTCGGGGATCATGCCTAAACGTGATTTTGCTGTTACTAGTACTGAATATT
>CANMQR010000157.1 GCA_947499925.1 Neisseriaceae bacterium | reverse complement strand
TAGAAGCTGTATATACGCCATCTGAAATTGCTGCTAAACGCGGTAAGACAGTTGAAGAAATTTTAGGAAACTAATTATGACTGAAAATACAATTAAAACTGAAGAGCTTGAAGCAAGTAGCAAAAAACCTACTGCTAAAAAAACAATAGCTAAAGTAGCTGCTGACAAAGCTCCTAAAAAAGTTAGTGCAAAAGCAGAGCCAAAAGTAGCAAAGGCTAAAGCTGACAAAGCTCCTAAAGCGGCTAAAACTGTTAAGTCTAGTGCTTCAGGTAAAATCAAAATTACTTTGGTAAAAAGTTTGATTGGTCGTTTAGAGGCTCACAAAGGTTCAGCTCGTGGTTTGGGGTTAAGTAAAATCCGTCAAACGGTAGAAGTTGCTGATACTGTAGAAAATCGTGGTATGATAAATGCAATTGGCTTTTTGTTAAAGTGTGAGGGTTAATCATGTTTTTAAATACAATTAAACCTGCTAATGGTGCTAAACATTCAAGTAAGCGCGTTGGTCGTGGTATTGGTTCTGGTTTAGGTAAGACAGCTACTCGTGGTCATAAAGGTCAAAAGAGTCGTGCTGGTGGATTTCATAAGGTAGGTTTTGAAGGTGGTCAAATGCCTCTTCAAAGACGTTTACCAAAAAGAGGTTTTAACTCTATGAATCTAGGTGCTGAAGTAAGATTATCTGATCTTAATATTTCAAATCTAACAGATGTTGATTTTTTAACTTTAGTAGCTGCGGGTCTAGTATCGCAACATGCTAATAAAATTAAAATTATCCACACTGGAAAAATTGAAAAAGCAATTAATGTACGTGGTGTTGGTGTAACTGCAACAGCAAAAGCGGCAATTATTGCTGCTGGCGGAAGTGTTGAGTAGAAACTTAGGTATATAATATGGTAGCTAAAGCAAATAAATTCGGTGAACTTAAAAATCGTATTTTATTTTTACTAGGGGCTCTTATAGTCTTTCGTATTGGTGCACATATACCAGTACCAGGGATTGACCCAATTCAGCTTGCTAAGCTTTTTAAGTCTAGCCAAACTGGTTTACTAGATATGGTAAATATGTTCTCAGGTGGGGCATTATCGCGCTTTACTATTTTTGCACTAGGAATAATGCCATACATTTCAGCTTCTATTATTTTACAGTTGTCATCAGAAGTGTTTCCATATCTGATTCAACTTAAAAAAGAAGGTGAAAGCGGACGCAAAAAAATTACGCAGTATACTCGTTATGCAACAGTAATTTTGGCAACAGTACAAAGTTTTGGTATAGCAGCGATGTTATATAAACAACCAGGCTTGGTGTTGTTATCACAAGTTCAGTTTTTTGTAACAGCAATGGTATGTTTGGTTGCTGGGACTATGTTCTTGATGTGGCTTGGTGAGCAAATTACAGAGCGCGGAATTGGTAATGGTGCTTCAATGATAATTACGACTGGTATTATTTCTGGTATTCCAGGTAGTATTAGTAAAACATTATCGTTAGCATCAAATGGGTCGCTGTCAATATTTTCGGCAATAGTGGTGTTTCTTTTGGTGATTGCAATTACTTATGTGGTTGTATTTGTTGAAAGAGCTCAACGTAAGATACCTGTTAACTACGCTAAGCGTCAAGTTGGCAATAAAATTATGCAAGGGCAAAGTACGCATTTACCGCTAAAAATTAATTTAGCTGGAGTTATTCCGCCTATTTTTGCTTCAAGTATTATTTTGTTCCCAGCAACTGTAATTGGTTGGTTGGCGCATGGTAAACTAAGCTTTTTATCAGGTATTGGAGATTCACTACATCCAGGTCAGCCTGTGTATGTGATCTTATATGCTACAGCAATAGTATTCTTCTGTTTCTTTTATACTGCTTTAGTCTTTAATCCTAAAGATACTGCGGATAATTTGAAAAAAAGTGGTGCATTTATTCCAGGTATTCGCCCAGGTGAAAATACTGCTAGATATATAGAAAAAGTTATTTTAAGACTAACTTTATCAGGTGCTGTTTATATAACTTTGATTTGTTTGTTGCCAGAAATTTTGATCTTAAAATGGCATGTGCCGTTTTATTTTGGTGGGACTTCGTTGTTGATTGTGGTTGTAGTTATGATGGACTTAATGACTCAAGTTCAATCGCAAATTATGTCGGTTCAATATCAAAGTTTACTTAAAAAAGCAAACTTAAAAAGCTTTTAGTTTGTAATAGAAAGATTAAAAAATGGCAAAAGATGATGTGATACAGTTTGAAGGTGAAGTGACAGAAGCGTTACCTAATACAATGTTTCGCGTTAAGTTAGAAAATGGTCACGAGGTATTGTGTCACATTTCAGGTAAGATGCGGATGAACTATATTCGTATTTTGCCAGGGGATAAGGTAACTGTCGAAATGACACCTTATGATTTAAACAAAGCTCGCATAGTTTTCCGTGCGAAGTAATATTTACAGGGTTTTATAATGAGAGTTCAACCTTCAGTTAAAAAAATATGTCGTAATTGCAAAGTGATTCGTCGCAAGGGTGTTGTGCGAGTTATCTGCAAAGAAGCTAGACATAAACAAAGGCAAGGATAATATTTATTCGTTATACGAATAGGTGGATTTATAAATTAGTTACTACTACATGGTAATTTTGTTATATAATATTGGGTTAATTTTAAAAACATTTTTGTGAGGTAAAGTGATGGCACGCATCGCTGGTGTAAATATTCCTGATAATGCTCATATCGTAATTGGTTTGCAGCATATATATGGTATTGGTTCTTCTCGTGCAAAACTTATTTGTGGTGTTGCTCGTATTGATCCACAAACTAAGGTCAAAGATTTAGACCAAGAAAAAATGGAGGCTGTACGTAACCAAGTTGCAACTTTTGCAATTGAAGGTGATTTACGCCGTGAAGTTTCAATGAACATTAAACGTTTAATTGATCTTAAATGTTACCGTGGAGGTCGCCATCTAAAAGGCTTGCCAGTTCGTGGTCAACGTACTAAGACAAATGCTCGTACCAGAAAAGGACCTAGAAAGTCTATTGCTGGTAAGAAAAAATAAGTAGTTAAGAAGGTATATATATGACAGTAAAAGCAAACACAGCTGCTCGCGCTAAGAAAAAAGTTAGAAAGGTAGTTTCAGAGGGTGTTGCACACGTGCACGCATCTTTTAATAACACCATTATAACGATCACGGATCGTCAGGGGAATGCATTATCTTGGGCTAGTTCTGGCGGTGCGGGGTTTAAAGGCTCGCGTAAAAGTACACCATTTGCAGCACAGGTTGCTGCCGAGAAAGCTGGTAAAGTTGCCCAAGAGTGTGGAATCAAAACATTAGATGT
>CANMQR010000156.1 GCA_947499925.1 Neisseriaceae bacterium | reverse complement strand
TTGATTGGATTACCGATGCTAAAGTAATCAAGAATTTGGCTAAATTAGAGCAAAATAATTATACGGTTAAAATAATAGATGAGATAAATTCGACCAATACTTATATTTTAAACAATATAGGATCTTTAGACAATAAAACAGTTGTTAGTGCTGAACTCCAAATTAGTGGTAGAGGGCGTAATAATAAAATCTGGCTTAGTAAAATTGCAACTGATCTAACAGTATCTTTTTTGTATCTATTTCCTTTGGAATTTAATTATGAGTTATTGCCACTGGTTGTTGGGGTAAGTCTTAATCGTTTGTTGAAGCAATATCGTATACCAAATCTTATTAAATGGCCAAATGATATTTACTCAAAAGATACGGGGAAAATTGCCGGTATTTTATTAGAAAGCGGTATTCGCGACAATAAGCGTTTTGTTGTGGTTGGAATAGGGCTTGATAATATACTAGATCTAGAAAGAGCTTTATTGTTATCTAGTCTTATTTATCATATGGAGCATGTGATAGCTGAATATAGTGTATTTGGGTTTGCAATGTTTCGGCAAGAATGGTTAGATAATTGTTTACATTATAATAAAAAAATTAGTTTATATAAAAATGGTAATTTATTAGATAGTGGAGTTAATATTGATTTAACCAGTACTGGTGACTTAGTCATCAAGTCAAAAAATCAAATTAAAGAGTATAATGGTAATAATATTAGTTTAACTACATAGAGAGTATATATAATGGTTAGTATCATTGTTATAGCGCATTCGGAAATAGCAAATAGTTTTGCTTATTGTTTGGAGCATATTTTGGCAAAGCGTGTCGATAGCTTACATATCCTGGCAGTTAAAAAAACTGAGGATAGTGAGAGTATTTGTGAAAGAGCTAAAGAACTAATAGATAAACTTCATCCAGATGGAGGGGTCTTATTATTATGTGACTTATTTGGTGCGACACCATGTAATATAGCTCAAAGGTTAGTAGTTAAAGATAGGGTTGAACTTATAACAGGGTTAAATTTACCCATGTTAATTAGAGCCGTATCTTATGTTAAAAGTGATTTAAGAACTATTGTAGCTAAAGCGATCGAAGGGGCAAACTCAGGGATAGTACATATTAGTGGAGATGCGGTATGATAACAAAGACAATCGAAATTATTAATAAACTAGGTTTACATGCTAGAGCTTCGTCAAAGCTAGTAATGCTTGCTGGTAAATTCAACTCAGATATTACTATTACTAAAGATAATAAATCAGCTAATTGCAAAAGCTTAATGTCAGTAATGATGTTAGCTGCAAATCGTGGAAGTAGCGTTGTGCTATCTGCTAATGGTAGTGATGAGGGCGAAGCAATTAAAGAGTTAGAAGCGCTAATTAATAGTAAGTTTGGTGAAGCAGAGTAGTATGAGTATAACCATTCATGGCATAGGCCTTGGCGGAGGTATTACAATTGGTAATGCTTATATTTTAGATAAAAATCTTGATGATGCAACAGCTCATAAATTAGAAAAGCATGAAATAAAAGCTGAGATTTTGCGTTTTACTGATGCGGTAAATCAAACGCGGCGTGAGTTTGAGCTTCTTAAAACCAATATTCCTAAAACAGCTCCAGCAGAGCTTGGTTCGTTTTTAGCATTAAGTATTATGATGCTTAGTGATTCCAAGATTTCTAAAGCACCAATTGATATTATAACTGATGAAGAATGTAATGCTGAGTGGGCAATAAAGCTTCAAGCAGATAATTTGGAGCGTCAGTTTGATGAAATGGAAGATGCTTATCTAAAAGAACGAAAGCATGATGTTATTCAAGTATTAGAGCGGATATTCAAAAATTTAGAAGGCAATAAATTTGATTGGGATAATGCTTCCAAGTTGGAGCAGGGAATTTTGGTTGCTCATGATTTGTCCCCAGCAGATTTGGTGCATTTTAAAAATTCAAACTTTAGCGGATTTTTGTCAGAGGTAGGAAGTCTAACTTCGCATACTGTAATCATAGGGCGAAATCTTGATATACCTGCTATTGTTGGTGCAACTCATGCAAGACAAATTATTCGAGAAGATGATTTGATTATTCTAGATGGTGTGCAGGGTGTTTTGATTATCAACCCTGATAAGGTAGTACTTGAAGAGTATAAGCAAAGGCAACAGCAATGGTTAGCTAGTAAAGCTTTATTATATAAAATTCGTAAAGATGAAGCGATTACCAAAGATGGTATTACGGTTGATTTAATGGCTAATATCGATGGTACAAGTGATATCAACGAAGTTACTTATAGTAATGCTTCAGGAGTTGGTCTATTTAGAAGTGAGTTTCTATTTTTAAGCAACGAAGATCATTTATGCTCAGAAGATGAACAATTTGAGAATTATGTAAGAATAGCTAGAGCTATGAAAGATTTACTGGTGATAATCAGAACGGCTGATTTGGGTGCCGATAAAAACCCTTCATGGAATTCTAATGTTGGGGCAAGTAATCCAGCACTTGGCTTAACAGGAATACGATTAGCTCTAGTTGAACAAAGCTTTTTTAGAACTCAGATTAGGGCGATACTTCGTGCTTCAGAGTTTGGTAATGTACAAATGATGTTTCCAATGATATCTTCAAGTTGGGAGCTAAAGCAAGCACTTAATCAGGTCGAGTATGCTAAAGAAGAGTTAGCCGATGAGGGGTATTCCTTTAATCCAGATATAAAAATTGGTGCTATGATAGAGATACCTTCAGCAGCTCTTGCTCTAAAAGGTATTTTATCTCAAGTTGATTTCATATCCATTGGTACCAATGATTTGATTCAGTATTTACTTGCTATGGATAGGAATGATGAGTCGGTTAATTATCTGTATAATCCACTTCACCCTGCAGTACTTAAAGTTTTACTTCATATAATTAAAAGTGCGAATCGTGCTAGCGTACCAGTATCTATTTGTGGTGAAATGGCAGGGGATGTTAATTTAACAAGGTTACTTTTAGGTATGGGGTTACGTAAATTTTCTATGCATCCAGCTAATATACTAAATATTAAACGCGCTATCCTAAATACTGATTTGAGTGAAATTACTAATACCGTTAGTAAAATCTTAAAGACCGAGAATATTGAACGAATTGAGGAATTAGTAGAAGAGCTAAATGCCAATTTGAATTAAGCTTTTGTCTAATTCATTGGTTTCATTTATAATCCTATTTACTGTTGCATATCTAAAGATTAACTCGTGATCTATTTGTTGTTCTGAATATTCCAAAAATGGTAAACCTATTGTTAGATTATCTATCTTATCAAGTCTGCTACGTATTTTTGCTAGTTCCTCCGCTAATTTATTTAATGAAGTA
>CANMQR010000155.1 GCA_947499925.1 Neisseriaceae bacterium | reverse complement strand
GCTTGCGTTTGGGGATATGTTTATCTTAGATAGTTTAGCCCAAGGTATGAAATTATTTACTTACATACTAGCTATCGTAACTGTAATATATATCAAACATTATATTAATGATAAAAAAATCATGAAAGGCGAATTTTACGCAATTTTCTTGTTCTCCATTCTGGGAATGCAAGTAATGATTTCTGCAAATAATTTACTTATTTTATATGTGGGTTTAGAGTTATTATCACTAGCTTTGTATGGATTAGTAGCCCTAAATCGTGATAGTACTAAATCAACTGAAGCGGCAATGAAGTTCTTTATTTTAGGAGCTCTTGCTTCAGGTTTGCTTTTATATGGTATCTCTTTTGTGTTTGGTGCAACTGGTGAGCTACAATTAGATAAGATATTCCAAGCTATTTCAACTAATGGAAGTGGGAATGCGGGTTTATTAGTATTTGGGCTAGTATTTATTGTTGCGGGTTTGGTATTTAAACTAGGCCTTGTACCATTTCATATGTGGGTACCTGATGTATACGAAGGCTCACAATTAGCTGCAACCACAGTTATTGGCTCAGTTACCAAATTAGCATCAGTAGTATTTATTATTCGCTTCCTTATTGGTGGGTTAGTAATGTTAAGCCATGACTGGTCATTGATGCTATCGATGTTAGCTTTCTTGTCATTATTTATCGGAAATATAGTTGCCATAGCTCAAACTAATATCAAGCGCCTTCTTGGGTATTCAACAGTTGCTCATATGGCATTTATTGCTTTTGGTTTAATGACTGTATCGGTTAATGGGATTTCAGCTGTAGTGTTTTATACTATAGTATATGCAATTACTGCTCTTGCTGGTTTTGGAGTACTACTTTTCTTATCTAAAGATGGATTTGAGTGTGAGCAAATTGATGATCTACGTGGGTTAAATAAATCGCATCCAGTTTATGCAGGAATTATGCTTCTGGTGATGTTCTCTTTAGCTGGGATCCCGCCATTAGCTGGGTTTTATGCCAAATTTACTATTCTACAGGCTTTAGTTGAGTTAGGGTATATTAAGAGTGCGGTATTTGCGGTAGTATTATCCTTAATAGGTGCATTTTACTATCTACGTATAGTGAAAGTAATGTATTTTGACGAAAAAGATGTTGGTTTGCAAGTTGCAAATGTTGGTTTATTACCACGCGTGGCATTATTTATTAATGGTGGCTTACTACTATTAATTGGTATTCTACCTAGTGGTCTAATGAATATTTGTATGCAAATGATAACTAGTTAAAATGAAAAGCCGTGAATCTCTTCACGGCTTATAATATCTATTCAATTGAGCTTGCATATTTTAAAAAAATTGGGTAGCCATTGCCGTATTTTTTAATCCATTCACAACGGCTCAATCCTAAAGTACATTCATAAACATATCCACCGATGGTTCCAGCATAAATATTGCCATATTTATCTATTTGTAGCATGGTAATACTAGTACCATCTACTGATGATAAACCTAGTTGTAGCCATGGTCCTGAATTAGTTGATTGATATACATAACCATTATTTGTTGCTGCATAAATAGTGTTATTAAAGATTGCAATATTAGTTACGCTGCTTTCTAAGTTTATAATACCTTGTTTTGTCCAGTTACTATTATTATAATTTGCCCATACACTGCCGTCACCTAGTCCAGCAACTACTAAGCCATTTGTAGCAGCAATAGAATTTATTGACTGCTCTGGTTCTATTGACTCTCCTCCAAGAGTAAGCCACGTTGTAGCATTCGCACTGATTGATTCGACATAACCAGCAGAAGTAGCTACATATATTATATTACCGTCTACTGCAAGTGAGGCAATGTTTCCAAAAGATAAGTCTTGGCCAAGTTGGTTCCAAGTGCCGCCATTGACGCTGATAGATACGACTGATTCGTGATTATTAGTATAAAGATGCTGACCATCTGTCACGAGGCTTAAGAGCGAGTAGGATTCTAATGGGGTTTGATTTAAAGTCTCCCAATCACTACTACCATTTAGTGGGTATGATTCGATATTGCCATCAAAAGTTCCGACATATAGGTTGCTTTCACTAGCTGTCAGAGAAAATGCATTTGTAACAGTACTACCTACTTGCTGCCACGTGCCATTACCATTTATTGGAAAAGATTCGACTGTAGAAATATTAAATACTACATAAACAGCATTATTAACTATGGTCATTCCGGTAATGACACCGTATGTGCCACCGGCAGCATTATTGCCCAATATACTCCATATACCTTTGGCATACTTATAAACAAAACCATCTCCTGTTGCTAGATAAATATTGTTTGTGTTATCTGTAGCCATAATTTGACCAGTTCTGCCAAATACTTGGGGAGACAATCCATTTAGTGTTTGAGAGTTTTTGTATACTATGCCATCAATATCACCAAAATATATATCTCCATTTGTCTTTGGTAGAGCGGAGCCAGTGGTGATTCCATTATTACAACTAGTTATTAATAATGTCATTAGGAGCAAACATAAAGCTATTAATTTTGTTAGCATTTTCAATTCCTATCTTGTTTGATTCGTCATAAAATTTATTGTTTCAGGACTATTTTAGCATCTAATATGTTGTATGGTGAGATATTTATTTCATTTGTTAAAAATTTAAAAAATGTAAAGTACACTAGCAGTTATGTTTCTGTAATTTCTGATGAATTTCTTAAATAATTTCTCCAGTTTTTTATAAAAATTGTTGTATAATTGGTACGGTAAAATTTTTTAAGGATCAGTTACGATGTTTAAAACGGTTTATAAAAATAAAATAACTTTGTTAACTTTATTATTAACACTCACAGCTTGTAACGGAGGGAATAATAGTAATGAAACTAATTCTGGTAGCGCTAACGCTAATCTTGCTACCCAATCAAAAATCCAAAGTAATGTATCCGATAATTTAGAACCAGCCGCACAATGGACATGGCTTAGCGGTGAAAGTATTGCATTTGCTGTTGGGTCATATGGTACGAAGGGCCATCCATCAGCGACTAATACTCCTTCTGCTCGATTTGGTGCATCTAGCTGGATGATTGAGAGTGATTTTTTTCTATATGGTGGGGTTGTGGATGGTGACATAGCCAATGATTTAAAAAATGATTTATGGAAATATGATACTACGACTAGTCAATGGGTATGGATAAACGGCGAAAGTGGCGCTAATGCCATTGGTGTTTATATTGCACAAGGTAGCGCCAACGCTACTAATATACCAGGATCAAGAACTTTTGGTGTAAGCTGGAGCGATACACAAGGTAATTTATGGATCTTTGGTGGCTACGGTATTGACAGTGCAAATGCTACAGGTAATT
>CANMQR010000154.1 GCA_947499925.1 Neisseriaceae bacterium | reverse complement strand
TATTGATTATACTGATTATCAGCAACCCAGTTAGCAGCTTCTCTAGCATAAGCATCATGTACATCTTCAACTGCCAAACCAATAGATCTGGTTGCAGAAGCAAGTACTATAGCAATTATCAGTAATGCTACCAAACACTCTATAAGAGTAAATCCGCTTTGATTGGGATGCGTTTTATTCATCAATTATTCACCTGAAATTCACCACTCATATTTCCATCTACCCATGCATTACGAATTCCATCTGTAATCTGAAAGGAATACTGTGCGATATTGCCTGATGGAAAAAATCGAATTTTTTCGCCATCCTTTAATGGGCGACCATTGACTGTAGATGATTTTATAGTGATATTTTTTGGCCAACTCCAACTAATTAAGTTTTTTAAATTTATATCGCGCCATTCGCCATTCCTATAACCTCTACAAATAAACCCATCAGGTTTTACAATACAGGTGATAACGCTATTCGTATACACAGATTCATCAGCAATGATTTCTAAAGTATTTGATATTTTAACAGCTTCACCTTGGAACTGTGAGTAGCTTGCAGAACCAACACTTAGAACTGCTACTCCTGACATAATTGCTATAATCACTAAAACTATCATTATCTCAATTAACGTAAAGCCATTCTGTAGAGTTATGGGTCGATCTGTTTTGGAATTAATAAAATGCTTATAAACATACTTATTCATATGAATGCTTACGTTTAAAATAAAACTAGAGTTGGCGTAGCAACTCTAGTTGTAAAATAGCTTATTGCCAGTTTCCTATAACACTAGGTCCACTGTCACCACTTGCGGTTTGACCATCAACCCCATATGAGTATATGTCAATTTCACCATGTTTACCTGGATTTTGGTATTGGTATGGATTACCCCAAGGATCAGCCGGAAGCTTATCTAAATATCCACCATCTTTGAAATTTTGCGGAACTGGTTCAACGGATGGTTTTTGAACTAATGCTTGAAGTCCTTGAGCATTTGTTGGATAGCGGTAATTATCAAGGTTGTATAATTTCAAAGCATTCATTAGAGATGAAATATCAGTTTTGGCAGCTGCCTTACGTGCATCGTCAGTTCTACCAACCACACGTGGAACAACTAGTGCCGCCATAACCCCAAGGATCACTAGAACCACCATAATCTCAATTAAAGTAAATCCACGTTGTTTAATGTTTTTGTTCTGCATAGTAAATAACTCCCTATAATTTATGCATTAAATATAACGTATTATACCAAACCAATTGATATTCTTGTCAAGTTATTTTAGGGATGTTATTTTTTATGGTACAATTGTGCTAATATTTGATTATAAATGGTGAGCATATGACTATTCGTAACTTTAATGGTATTAGTCCTAAAATTGATAAAACAGCATATATTGACGCTAGTGCAGTTGTTATTGGAAGAGTGTCAGTTGGTAAAAACTCATCTATCTGGTGTAATGCTGTAGCACGAGGTGATGTAAGTGATATTATTATTGGAGAGAACTCTAACATCCAAGATTTGACGATGCTTCATGTCACTCATTATAATCCAGGTAAATGGGATGATTTTCCTTTGACAATAGGGGATAATGTTACAGTTGGGCATAATTGTTGCTTACATGCTTGCACTATAAAAAATAATGTTTTGGTAGGTATGGGCACTACGATACTTGATAACGCGGTAATAGAATCTAATGTTTTGATTGGTGCTGGAAGTCTTGTATCTCCCAATAAGACTTTAGAGTCTGGGTATTTATACTTTGGTAACCCCTTAAAGAAAGTCCGCCCATTAACAACGGGTGAGATTGCTCATATCGAGTATTCTGCGAAGCATTATGTGAAAGTAAAAAATGATCACCAATCAAGTTAAGTGTTATCGAAGCGTTCTTGCCCGTCATCCCAGCACCAATATTCGTCATCCCAGCGCAGGCTGGGATCCATGCCCTAAGTAACTAAATCATGTTACCGTTATATCTACAAAGTAAACTTAAGTCTCTTGGGATTGACTCTCTTGAAGAGCTACAGAAGTATGACTATTTTTTAATATTCCAGTGGTTAAGGGGTATTTATCCAAGTACAGGCTTTAGGGTGTTATTTGATCTATATTGTCTAATTCATAATCAACCATTTAATACCTTAGATCCTGAAATCAAAGCACATTTGAAACTAACTTATAAATCATTACCCCCACATTTTACACCTCTTCCAAAAGATGAAATTGAGAAATTCATGCAAATAGCTGTGGCAATTGCAAGAGAGTCAGATAATGAAATTCCAATTGGAGCTATTGTTGTAAAAGATGGTGAAGTTATAGGTCGGGGAAATAATCAAACTATAGCTAGTAATGATATAACTGCTCATGCAGAAATTGTAGCTATTCGTGATGCTAGTAAAAATCTTGGAAACTACCGTCTAGATGATTGTGACTTATATGTGACTATAGAGCCATGTCTTATGTGTAGTGGTGCGATAATTAATAGTCGAATCAGGCGAGTGATTTTTGGGGCATTAGAACCTAAAACTGGAGCAGTAACTAGTCAATATACAGTATTCAATAATATCAATATTAATAAACATACCGAGGCAATAGGCCCCATAGATAATGATTTATATTCTTTTTCACTAAAAGCGTTTCTAAAACAAAAACGCTAGAGTTTAAATTAATATAGCGCAAGTGCATGGATCCCCCATCCTTCGATGGGATGATGGGCAGAGTGTGGTTACGTAATGCGTTCAACTGCACTATGAGAGAGTTCTATCATGGCATCTTTGTATTCTGAATCTGGGAAGATTGTAAGTTCGGATATCGCTGAGTCAACATAATGCTGTGCTAAATTTGAGCAATATTCAATTGCTCCACTATTTTTAATAGCGGAAATAATAAAATCAACCTCTGCAGTATTTGGTTTATCAATAGCATCTTTGATTTTTCGTTGTTCTAAAGCGCTACCGTTTTTTAGTAAATAAATAAGCGGTAGTGTTACTTTGCCTTCGAGTAAATCATCTCCAACATTTTTACCCATACTATTACTATCACCAGTATAATCAAGAATATCATCAACAATCTGAAATGCCGTGCCGATATTAATAGCATAGTTTGCTAATGCTTCTTCTTGTTCGTTACTAGTATTAGCGATAATTGCAGCTACACGAGCTGATGCCTCAAATAATATAGCTGTTTTATATTTTATGACTTCAAAGTATTCTTTTTCAGTTAGATCACTTCGTCCAATATTTAATAGCTGTAATACTTCACCCTCTGAGATTTGATTAGTACTTTTTGCCATCACATCAAGCACTCGTAGGGAGTTACTCTTTATCATCATTTGAAAAGCTCTAG
>CANMQR010000153.1 GCA_947499925.1 Neisseriaceae bacterium | reverse complement strand
GAAAAACAAATTGAACATGTACAAGATTTACTTAACAATAGGCCAAGAAAGAGTCTTGGATTTTTAACCCCAAATGAGGTTGTAAACAAATATCTAGCTAGATCTTATAAAAAATTGTCGCAGCATACTTGACAATGGGCGATACAATCTAAAAATTATGCTTGACATTTATACAACGATACTGCATAATGCCATCTTAGGTGGCTCGTTCTAATACTTATAGTATCATGTAGTACGAATTTGTACCTAATATACTTTAACTTTTATTACTTGCTATTAATGCTCGTTTAATAATTTTATAAGTTAGGATCGATATGAAAAAGTTAATAGTTCTATTACTATCTGGAAGTGGAATTGCAATCACTGCAGGCTGTGCATCTCAAAACGTTGGTTATGGTGGGCAACCAGTTGGTGTAGTGGTGTCATCATACAATACACCTGGAAACATTGCAAATACTAATGTAAAACCTGTAAAATCGGGTGAAGCATGTACAAGTGGCGTTCTTTGGCTTGCCGCTTGGGGAGATGCAGGGACTGATACTGCTATGAAAGCTGGTGGTATAAGCAAAATAGCTACTGTTGAATATAGTAACTATAGTATTTTATCTGGATTATATAGCAAATACTGTACTATAACTTACGGCGAGTAAAAACTTAGGAGCAAGACAACTTGCTCCTTTTCTGCCTATTTCAGGCTTGCTATATCAATAACAAACCTATATTTAACATCACTCTTTATCATTCTTTCGTATGCATTATTAATATCCTTAATATCAATAACCTCAACCTCAGATACTATATTATGTTTACCACAAAAATCTAGCATTTCTTGAGTTTCTTTGATACCACCAATTAGTGAACCAGATATACGTTTACGTCCACCAATCAGCCCCAATGTATTAATAGCAGTCTCCAAATTTCCAACTACACCAACAATAACCATTGTTGCATCAAGTTTTAGTAAAGATAGATATGGATTAACATCATGGCTAACTGGAATAGTATTTAGTAAGAAATCAAATTTACCTGCATATTTTACCATTTGCTCTTTATCTGTTGAAATTAGAACTTCATCAGCTCCAAGAGCTTTAGCATCAACCGCCTTACTTTTTGAAGTTGTAATCATAACTACATGAGCACCTAATGCATGAGCAAACTTAATACCCATATGCCCAAGTCCACCAAGACCAATAACCCCAACTACATCCCCCTTCTTAACATTCCAAGTTCTAAGAGGCGACCAAGTAGTTATACCCGCACAAAGTAGAGGCGCTACAGCTTTAATATCAAGATTTTCAGGTACGTTAACAACAAAATTCTCATCAACTACAACCCCTTGTGAATAACCACCATAAGTTACTCCTCCATGTTTTTTATCAGGAGTACCATAAGTCCAAGTTGCACCTTGACAAAACTGTTCTAAATCAATTTTGCAATTATGACAAGTCTGGCATGAATCAACCAAACACCCTACACCAACTAAATCACCAACTTTATGTTTGGTAACATTAGAACCAACACTCACAACACGCCCTACAATTTCATGGCCTGGAACCATAGGATAAATAGATGGTCCCCAATCGCTGCGAACCTGATGAATATCACTATGACAAACACCAGCGTATTTGATCTCAATTTGGACATCATTAACCCCAACATCACGGCGCTCAAAGACAAAAGGTTTCAGAGCCTCAGTCGCTCCATGTGCTGCATATGAATTTACTTTAAACATAATATACTCCTAAAATTTAAATTTGTTCGTGATTGGATAGCGCCAGTCTTTTGCGTATGCTTTATTACTTATCTTAGGGCCAATAGCCGCTTGACGCCTCTTATATTCATTAGCCTTTAGTAAATACGCCACTTTATTGACTGTAACTTCGTCAAACCCAGATTGTATTATATCGCTACTTGACTCACTACATTCAACCATTTTATGAATTATTGCATCTAAAATATCATAATCAGGTAGTGAGTCTTGATCTGTTTGATTTTCTCGTAGTTCAGCAGAAGGAGCTCTTGTAATAATTCTCTGTGGAATAATTTCTGAAATAGAATTTCGGTAATTACTTAAACGATATACATCAGTCTTAAGAACATCTTTTAGTACCGCATAGCCACCAGCCATATCACCATACAGTGTTGCATAACCTGTAGTCATTTCTGATTTATTGCCGGTAGTTAATACCAAAAAACCAAACTTATTAGAAATAGCCATTAATAATGTCCCGCGAATTCGAGCTTGTAAATTTTCCTCAGTAGTATCAGAGTCGTGACCACTAAAAATATTTTGAAGTGAATTTTGGAACTTTTCAAAAATAGGGTTAATCACTATTTCCTCATAGCGTACTTGGAGTCTATTAACCATATCTCTAGAATCAGAAATACTAATATCTGCTGTATACTTAGATGGCATCATTATTGCCATTACTCTATCATACCCCAAAGCATCAACTGCTATTGCCAAAGTTAGTGCTGAGTCAATACCACCTGATAACCCAAGAACTACACCCTTAAAGCCATTTTTGTCTATATAGTCTCTAACTCCAAGGACTAAAGCTTGATAAATACTTTCAATATCATTATGGTAAGTGGCAATCTCACCTAATGATAACTTACCACTATTATATTCAACATAAGATAGTTTTTCTTCAAATTCAGGTAACTGCATTGCTATGGCACCATCATGATTTATCGCAAAAGATGCTCCGTCAAAAACAAGCTCATCTTGGCCACCAGTTTGATTAACATATATAAGAGGTACAGCAATATCAATTACTCTTTGCCTAGCCAAATTCAATCGTTCTTGATGTTTATTGCGTTCAAAGGGAGATGCATTTAGTACACAAAGTAAATCCACATCTTTATATAATAAAGACGGATCTTTATGCCACATATCCTCACAAACAATCACCCCAACCTTGGTGTTTTTAATTTGTAAAATTAATGGTTTATCACCAGCTCTAAAGTAGCGCTGTTCGTCAAATACACCATAATTAGGCAGACATTGTTTATCATAACGTCCAATAATCTCGCCATCAGATATTGCAAATACACTATTATAAATTAACCCATTTTCAGTATAAGGACAACCAATTAGCATTGTAATACCGTAGATACTTTTAAAACGCTCGAGCATTTTAAAACACTCGGTATAAAAGCTATTTCTATAAAGTAAGTCTTCAGGCGGATAACCACAAATACTTAGTTCGGAGGTGATAAATAAATCAGCGCAATTGGCTTTGGCAGTGTGAATTGCAGACATAAGCCTATCAGTGTTGGTAGATAATCCACCAACTATAGGGTTAAACTGATAGGCTGCGATTTTAATAATATGATT
>CANMQR010000152.1 GCA_947499925.1 Neisseriaceae bacterium | reverse complement strand
TTGCATTTTCCATGGCTCTTTTAACTAGTTGACTACTACCCTCAATCCCAACTACACTAGAAGCAAATTTCGCAATTGGTAGGGTGAAATTACCAATTCCACAAAAGAAATCCGCTATTTTTTCATTTTCCTGTGGGTTTAGTAGATTAATGGCTAATTCGACCATCCGATTATTCATTTCAGGATTAACTTGAGTGAATTCGCTTGGATAATATGGCATCTCAAGGTTAAATTTAGTTATACTATAACTTAGTTTAGCTACATCTAATGGATAGAATGGATAACAAGTATCAGGGCCTTTGGGTTGTAGCCATATTTGTAATGGTATATTATGGTGAATATCAGCAAATTCTTTAAGCAATATTTCATCATCTAAGTTAAGTGGATCCATAATCCTAAATACTAAAGCAGTTACTTTGTCTCCAACCGCAACTTCAATTTGGGGTACTCTATCTTTAATTGATAGTTTATCTACTAGTATCCGTAGTTCTGGTATTAAGTCAGACACATTTTCTGGTAATATTTTACATTCAGACATATTAGCAACAAATGAAGAGCCCTTTTCATGAAATCCAACCAATACCCCACCTTTTTTCGCGACATAGCGGCTAGACATTCTTGCTCTATGGCGATAACCCCAAGAAGTTGAATTCATAGCAGGGAGAATTTCATTAGTACTAACACGACCAATATGTTTTAGGTTGTCAATTAGTACTTGTTGTTTGTATTTAACTTGAGCTTCTATGTCGATATGTTGTAGCGAACAGCCACCACAAATACCAAAATTAGGGCAAAGTGGATCAACTCTTTCAGTGCTTTTGGTAATTATTTCAAGGGCTCGAGCTTTGTCGAATTTCTCTCGTCTTTTGTAGATTTCAATATTCACAACTTCTGTTGGTAATACCCCATCGACAAAAACAGTTTTGCCATCAATCCTGGCAATTCCTTTGCCGTCTAAATCAATGCCCTCGATAGTTACTTGGTGCAAATTTTGTGGTGTATTTTGTTCCATATTATCCTGCTATTACTTGGTGTGCTTGTTCATCGGCGTGATAGCTTGAACGAACCAAAGCCCCAACTGCTGCATGTTTAAATCCGATTGAGTATGCGAAATTTTCCATTTCTTTAAAGGTATCGGGGTGCATATAGCGCGTAACTGGTGCATGATGTTGTGATGGTTGCAGATATTGCCCTAGAGTCAACATGTCGATATTATGGCGCCTCATATCTTGTAAAATTTCTTTTACTTCATCATCAGTCTCACCCAGACCAACCATAATTCCAGACTTGGTAGGTACGTTTGGACACATTTCTTTAAATTGTTTTAATAGGTTAAGTGAATGTTGATAATCAGACCCTGGGCGATTTTGTTTATAAAGTCTAGGGGCGGTTTCTAGATTGTGGTTCAATACATCCGGTGGATTATCTTTAAGAATTGCTAGAGCCTTATCAAGTCTACCTCTAAAATCAGGGACTAAAATTTCGATACGGCAATCAGGACTAGTAGCACGTATTTCTTTTATACATTCTACAAAATGACCAGCACCACCATCTCTTAAATCATCACGATCAACACTTGTTATAACTACATATTTTAGGTTTAGTATCTTAACTGATCTCGCGATTTCTTTTGGTTCCTCAGGGTTTAGTGGATTGGGGCGACCGTGTCCAACATCACAAAATGGACAACGGCGAGTACATATGTCACCCATAATCATAAAAGTAGCCGTACCTTTACTGAAGCATTCGCCAATATTAGGACAACTAGCTTCTTCACATACTGTATGAAGTTTATGCTCACGAAGCAAGTTTTTGACTTCTTTAAATTTTTCACTAGTTGGGATTTTGACACGTATCCAATCAGGTTTTTTTAGAGTTTCAGTAACCGGTACTATTTTTATTGGTATTCTAGAGGTTTTTGCCGCGTCACGGTGCTTTACACCTTGAGTGTTATCTGCTATCATATATGCTATATCCTATGGCAAGATATTTTGCCGTTAATTTTTAAATAAGCTATATTTTACCATGAGGAGAACAGGTATTTCATTTTCTTTTATATTCTCAGATTTTATTAGGCAGTTAGGGCATGGAGCCTCGATTCACATTTAAGCAGCAACTAGTTTTTGTCGAGAATGACGTTCTGGGAATGCCGCATCAATAGTATCTGTCATCAAACATGAATACCAGCGTGGAGTTTCGATGACGAGTGCAAATTCTAAACTACTAAATTCTTATAAATTAATTCGATTATAGTAGCATACTTACCAGTTGCAAAACTATCGCCAACAAATTTACCATCTATATAATCAGAGTGCTTTTTATTGGTAAGTAAGATTATTGCTAAATTATATTCTGGGTCAATTAATGTAGCCGTTCCAGTCCAACCACTATGTCCGATAACTTGATTACTAGCATACTTGGTGAACCACCGTGTTTTATCCCCATAACGCCTCCAACCAAGTCCAAAAGAGCTATCTAGTTGATTTGGGAGAGTAAATAGTTTCTGAATTTCTGGGCTCCAAAATTGATGATTACCATAGCCACCATTGTTTAGCATAATCTGGGTAAGAATCGCCATATCATGTAGATTTGAAAATAAACCAGCATGTCCAGCAATACCACCAAGCCCGTAATAGGTTTTTTCGTCATGTACCTCACCGCAGATTGGAAAAGTCCTAATATCAGCAAAGGTTACGGTATTACCACGAGTATTACCATTTACTTCAGTAGCAGCAAAATCTGATTTGTTGAAGCCTTTTAGAAGCGGATTATATACTGTATGGTTTAGCCCCAATGGCTTATAGATATTAGTCTCAACGTAGGCATCAAGAGGCTCTCCTACAATAGCTTCAATTATCATTCCTAGCAAAATAAAATCAATATCACTATATATTGGTTTGCCTCCAATTGGTCGCTCTAGATCTATTTTAGCAATGATATCGCGTATTTGTGGATATCTATGAATAGCTCCATATATATATATATTGATATCAGGTGGGTAGCCTGCGTCATGACGAAGTAAATTAATTACTTTAGGAATGAAGGTCTTATTTTTAAATTCTGGTAAATAATTATCAATTGGTACCATTAAGTCAATTTTACCCAGACTAAGTAAATGCATAATAGCATAAACAGTAGCATACATTTTGGTGTTTGAAGCTAGATCAAACATAGTATCCATTTGCATTGGATCAAAAGTGTTTTTTAATAGACCTTTATCATCATATTTGCGTCTATAGCCATAAACTGTTTGTTTGATAATCTTATTGTCTTTAACTATAATTAACCCAGCACCTGGGAAACCATTGTTGATATCAGTATTAATTTGAGTGTCAATATCTTTGAATCTTGAATTATCTAGTGC
>CANMQR010000151.1 GCA_947499925.1 Neisseriaceae bacterium | reverse complement strand
TATAATATCTACCATCAACATCTAATACCAGAACTTCGTAAAGAAAAAATTTATATTCTAGATAGTAGTGAATGGAATACTGCCCAACAAAGTTGGGCTTATAACTACTTTATGCATACCCTAAAGCCAATCTTAACACCAATAGGTATTGACCCATCCCACCCATTCCCGCGGGTACCTAATAAAAACTTGCATTTCGCAGTTGAATTAGAAGGTAAAGATCAGTTTGGACGCAATTCCAAAATCGCCATTGTTGAAGCCCCTCGGATTTTAAATAGAGTTATTAAGCTACCTCAAGAATTAAGTAATGGCATTGACACTTTTATACTACTTCAAGACATTATCAAAACCCACGTAGATGAGTTTTTTTATGGGCTAACTGTTCGTGGTTGCTATCCATTTAGAGTAACTCGTGCTGCTGATTTGGAACTAACAGCAAACTCCAAAAACCTACGTTTAGCACTTACACGTGAAATACATAATCGCAAATTCGCCGAATGTTCACGACTTGAGTTAGACATTACTAATGCGATCCCAGACGATAAATTTATTGATATCTTACTTAAACAATTTAATATCACACGTAAAGACCTATATCTAGCTAAAGGCCCAGTGAATTTATCCCGCCTCCTAGAGATTCCAGAGCTAGTAGACCGTCCGGATCTTAGATTCAAACCCTACACCCCTGGAGTACCCAAAGAACTATCCAAATATAGTGATATCTTCCAAGCAATGGATAATAGCGACATTCTAATCCATACACCGTATCAATCTTTTGATCCAGTTGTAGAACTGACCAGAAGAGCAGCGGTAGACCCTGATGTTTTAGCAATCAAAATGACGGTATACCGTACAGGAGCTGACTCTGAACTCGTACAAAACCTTATCAAAGCCGCCCGCGCAGGTAAGCAAGTTGTTGCATCAGTTGAGCTATTTGCTAGGTTTGATGAAGAAGTAAATGCTGAACTCTCCAACCAACTAGAAGAAGCAGGCGCTCATGTAGTATATGGTGTTATGGGTTACAAAGTCCATGCCAAAATGCTATTATTAGTTAGAAAAGATGGTAGTAAATTAAAATATTACACTCATTTAGGAACTGGTAACTATCATCAATCTACTGCAAAAGTATATACTGATTTTAGTTTATTAACTACCAATAAAGATATATCACGAGATGTAGATAATATTTTTGCCCAAATAACTGGTATTGGAAGATCTGGGGTACTTAGCACTTTATTCCAATCACCATTCACACTACATGATATGCTAATAAAGAAAATTGAGAGTGAAATTAATATTGCTCTAAATGGTGGTAAGGCTGAAATAATGGCTAAGATGAATTCTCTATTAGAACCACAAATTATCCATACGCTATATAGAGCCTCTGATGCTGGAGTTAAAATAAAACTTATTATCCGTGGCGCCTGTGCCCTACGCCCCAACGTTCCTGGACTATCAGATAATATAGAAGTGCGCTCTATTGTAGGTAGATTTTTAGAGCATCATCGAGTATTTTACTTCCTTAATGAAGGGAAAAAAGACGTATTTATCTCATCAGCTGATTGGATGAAGCGTAATTTTTTTCGTCGGGTCGAGACTTGTATCCCAATTTTGGATAACAAAGTAAAGCTTAGAGTTATTAATGAAGGATTTAGTGTATATCTAAAAGATAATACCGAATCGTGGATAATGAATAGTAATGGTAATTACCATAAGCGTACTACTCGTGGTAATAAATTTTCAGCACAACAAGATTTGATGAATAGGCTAGGTACAAATGATTAAAAAGATTATTATTTTTCTAGTGATTAGCACTCTTATTGGCTGTGGCTTTCATCTACGAGGTTATAATAACACTGATTATAAATTCCCTTTTGAGACTGTTTATATTGAATGTAGTAATGTCATTATCTGTACTAACTTTAATAATATAATAAAAACCGATGATTTAGCACGTGTTGTAACTAGCCCTGAGAGTGCTGAAGTTACTATCAAATTATTAAATGAGCAAACAAGCCGTGACGCCCAAGGGTTTAATTCAGTAGGTAGAATTTCCGCCTATACGCTTAGCTATCAAGTACAAGCTCAAATATGGCAACATCATGAGCAAATTGGTAATACATTAAATATATTCTCGCAATCAACAATGCAATATAATGATGCAACTATACGATCAAATGAAATTGGCGAGGCTACATTTTGGGATAATTTACATCAAAGTGCCACAAATCAATTAGTACGACGTTTAGTTTATTTTAAATATAGAAGTTATAGTGTCGATGAACCCACAGAATCTAAGTGATTATCTATCTACCAAGTTAAGAGCTAATCTTATAGTTATTAGCTCTCCTGAAGAATCATACGCCCTAGCTGACTACATAATCTCGTACCTGAGGCCAAAGGATGCACAAAACCATAAATTTATCGCAGATCGTAGTTTTAATTTTAAAGATATAACTGATATTCTAAATAGTGGTAGCTTATTTAATGATAAAACCTATATTGAGATTAATTATAAAACTAAGCCAACTATTCCCCACCAAAATGAGCTATTAAATATCGCAAAAGAATTAAATGATAATACTTATATTCTAATTACCACCGATAAACTAGCTAAAACTGATTATCAAGCTTCTTGGATGAAACTAGACACGGCATGGTATATTAATATCAATGATAATTCAGCTACTGAAATAGTCAAACATATTTTAAATAATAATGGTTTAACTATTGCTAATCAAGCACTAAATTTACTCTTAGAATTAAATCAAAAGAATAGTAATCAATTAATTCAGGAAATCACCAAATTATGTCTACTCTTTGAGCATGGGCATCAAATTAGCCTTGACGATGTAAAAACGCATGCACTGAATAATTCACTATATAATGTATATCAACTAAATAATGCCTACTTATCAGGTAATCTAAAACAATCTATAACCATCTTATCTAATATATATATCAAAACTGAAGACGCGATTTTAATTCAGTGGTTGATTAACGAAGATATCAAAAAACTCATCCGCCTAAAATCCAAACTCCAACAAAAATATAGTTTTAGTGAAGTTGCAGGCGAATTAAAAATCTGGGGTAGTAATAGTCATTTATACCAAAACGCAGTAGGGCGACTTAGTTACTCATTGCTAATTAATATTTTGGATGATATTGCTGGGTTAGATATGGCAGTGAAGGGGCTAGTCGATAAAGATATTCAATTACAATTAGTCAATATCTTAACGAAACTCTGCAGTAAATAGCTAATCATACATAAACCATGCTTTTTGTATGATTAGCTATCATATACTCTTCATTCGTTGGAATAACCCCAACTACTACGCTACTATCTGTAGAACTAATAATTACCTCATTTTG
>CANMQR010000150.1 GCA_947499925.1 Neisseriaceae bacterium | reverse complement strand
TAATCGTGCACCTACATTACATAGACTTGGTATTCAAGCATTTGAACCGATTTTAATTGAAGGTAAAGCAATTCAATTGCATCCTTTAGTATGTTCTGCATTTAATGCCGATTTTGATGGTGACCAAATGGCAGTACACGTTCCTCTTAGTATCGAAGCTCAGATGGAAGCACGGACTTTGATGCTAGCATCAAATAATGTATTATCTCCTGCCAATGGAGAGCCTATTATTGTTCCATCTCAAGATATTATTTTGGGTCTTTATTATATGACTCGTGAGAAAATTAATGATAAAGGTGAAGGTAGTATCTTCTCTAGCATCAAAGAATTAGAAAGAGCATATCAAGCGGAGCAAGTAGGGTTACATGCAATAGTAACAGTTCGGATTCCTGAGTGGAGTAAGGATGCTAATGGTGGGTTTGAAGAGAATATTGTTCGTCGTAAAACTACTGTTGGTCGTGCTATATTATCGCAAATTCTACCTAAAGGTTTAGAGTTTAGTTTAATTGATCGCCCAATGAAGAAAAAAGATGTGGCTAAATTGATCAATATCGCCTTTAGAAAATGTGGCGTTAGAGAGTCAGTTATTTTAGCTGATCATTTAATGTACACTGGATTTACTTATTCTACACGTGGTGGGATTTCTGTATGTATTAATGATATGCATATTCCAACTACTAAAGAAAGTAGAATTACTGAATCACAAAAAGAAGTTGCAGTAATTACACGTCAATATCAAGAAGGTCTGGTAACTCAAGGTGAGCGTTATAACAAAATTATTGATATCTGGGGTCGTTGTGGGGACGAAATCGCGAAGACTCTTATGAGTGAGTTATCAAAAGAGCAAGTTATTGCCGCTGATGGCGCTACAGTTGATCAAGATTCGTTTAATTCGATCTATATGATGGCTGACTCTGGTGCGAGGGGTTCTATTGCTCAGATTAAACAGTTATCAGGTATGCGTGGATTGATGGCTAAACCAGATGGTTCTATTATGGAGACGCCAATTACGGCGAATTTCCGTGAGGGTCTAAATGTATCACAATACTTTATTTCAACTCATGGAGCGCGTAAAGGGTTATCTGATACGGCATTAAAAACAGCAAATTCAGGATATCTAACTCGTCGTTTAGTAGATGTAACACAAGACTTAGTAATTACTCAGGTTGATTGTGGTACTACTGACGGTGTTGTGATTAAATCGGTAATTCAAGGTGGGGATGTTATTGAATCATTACGTGACCGTGTTTTAGGTCGTGTATGTGCTAGTGATGTTATTGAGCCTGATACTGGAGCTGTTTTGGCATTTGCTGGGACGCTTATAGACGAAGATATCGTTAGTAAAATTGATGAAAGCAATATTGATGAAGTTAAGGTAAGAACAGCTCTTACTTGCGATACTCGTTATGGATTATGTGCCAAATGTTATGGTCGTGATTTAGCTCGTGGATATTTAGTTAATATTGGTGAAGCAGTGGGTATTATAGCTGCTCAGTCAATTGGAGAGCCAGGAACACAGTTAACCATGCGTACCTTCCATATTGGTGGTGCGGCATCTCGTTCAGCTGCTGTTAGTAAGGTTGAGGCTAAATCTTCAGGGGTGGTTCAATACCGTGACCTTCGTTATGTAACTAGACAAAATGGTGAAATGGTTGTTATTTCTAGATCTGTTGAAGTAATTATTTTAGATCAGCATGGTCGTGAGCGTGAACAACATAAGATTCCTTATGGTTCTACAATATATGTTGAAGATGGTCACAATATAACTGCTGGTGGTAAACTAGCATCTTGGGATCCGCATGCTCGTCCAGTAGTAGCTGAGCACTCAGGTACTATTGTACTTGAAAATGTAGAAGAAGGTGTTACAGTTGTTAAGGAAGCGGATGAAGTAACCGGTCTTACTACTCTTAAAGTTATTGATCCATCAAAAGTTAAGGGTACAAAAAATAAAGATAAGAACGTTCGCCCAATAGCGCGTTTATATGATACAAATGGTAAAGAAGTTAAAATTACTGGAACTGATGCTCCAGTTATTATTAGCTTCCAAATTGGGGATATTATTACTGTGCGCGATACAGAGACTGTACATGCTGGTGATGTTATTGCTAAGAAACCACAAGAATCACTTAAAACGCGTGATATTACTGGTGGATTACCACGTGTTGCTGAGTTATTTGAAGCTCGGATACCTAAAGATGCAGGTATGTTAGCTCCAATGTCAGGTATTATTTCTTTCCAAAAAGAAACTAAGGGTAAACATAAAGTTAAGATTGCTGCAAGTAGTGGTGATTTTGTTGAACTTTCAATTCCAAAAGATAAGAATATCTTGGTAAATGACGGTGAGTTTGTTGAATTAGGTCAGATGATTGTTGATGGTCCTGTTGATCCACATGAATTATTAGCCATGAAGGGTATTGAGGAGCTGTCTAAATATATTGCTTCAGAAATTCAGGAAGTATATCGTTTACAAGGTGTTAAGATCAATGATAAACATATTGAAGTAGTAGTTCGTCAAATGTTACGTCGTGTAGTTATTGTGAATCCTGGTGATAGTAATATCTATCTTGAAGGTGAGCAAGCTGAACGCGCAGCAATTATGGATGAAAATGATAATTTAGTTAATCAAGGGTTACAACCAGTTGAGTTTAGTAATATATTACTTGGTATTACTAAGGCTTCATTATCGACTGATTCGTTTATATCTGCAGCATCGTTCCAAGAAACAACTAGAGTCTTAACTGAGTCAGCTGTTGCAGGACGTGTGGATTATCTACGTGGTCTGAAAGAAAACGTTATCATGGGTCGCTTGATTCCTGCTGGTACTGGTCTTGCTTTCCACAAAGCTAAGCATAATGCTTTAATGGCTGAGTATGCAGAAGATGATATGGCCAAAGTAGAGTAATTATCTCTACGTAGAATATAAAAACCCCCGATTAGTACAATCGGGGGTTTTTAATAATCAAATAAAATGTACCACAGCTTACGCTTTAATACATCTTAATACAATTACTTAACTTCTACTTTATATTTAGCTTTTAAGCCATCAAAAAAAGCACGAGTTTTTTCAGATTGTAATTGTTGTTTGATTTGATCTTTAACTTTATCAAATGCTGGCATATTATTGTTTGCTGCACCAGTTTTAACATCATTTAATTTGATTATATGGAAACCAAATTGAGATTTAACTGGAGTAGTTGTATATTTACCTTTTTGTAATGTTTTAATTGCAGCAGTAAATTCTGGTACGTAGTTAGAACCATCAGACCAACCTAATTCACCACCTTTAGTTTTAGATCCAGGATCAGTTGAGTATTTTTTAGCTAAATCAGCAAAGTTAGCACCTTTTTTAAGTTGCGCTTCGATATCATCAGCAGTTTTTTTGTCCTTAACTAAT
>CANMQR010000149.1 GCA_947499925.1 Neisseriaceae bacterium | reverse complement strand
TTCCATTAAGTTTTTGTGTGCCCTCATTTAGTTCTTCATGATTATCCAAAAATTCAAATACTGACTCCGCTGCAGTAAGCCCTTTTTGCAATGATTGCGTTACACTAGTAATACGCTTAATCGGTGCAAAAATCATAATCATAGCTGTAATGAACGATACAAAATCTCCAGCTGTAAAATTGGAAGACTTGGATTTTGAAGCCGCGAAATACAAAATCATTCCTAAGGCACATGCTACCAAAAACTGACTAACTCCAGAATTTAATGAAGAAGTTGCCGCTTGTTTTACATTATTGGTCTTAATTGAAGCAACACTCTTAGAAAAACGCCCTTCTTCATAATTTGCTCCACCAAAAAGCTTAACTACTTTTTGACCTTGTACTGCCTCCGTTATAATCTGAGTCATTTCACCATACTGCTGTTGGTTATGATGACTAAGTTTACGTAAGCGGTGAGCTAAAACTCTCACCAACACAAGAACAAATGGTAGTGTAACGAAACAAAATAATGTTAATTGCCAATCAGTATAAAATAACAATCCAAGTAAGGCAATAACAGTAACCCCGTCTTTAAATGTTACCGTTACTATATTAAAACCCGCCTCAGTAATTTGGGTAACATCAAATAATATTCTAGACATAATACGTCCTGAATTATTATTATCATAGTACTGTACCGGTAATTTTAATAATCTATCAAACATTATACGGCGCATTTTTTCAACAACCGAACCTGACAACCAGTTAGTCATATAGTCATTAATATAGGATGCTATTGCCCTAACCAAAAATATAGCCATTACCAGTAATGGAGTTACTATAATAGCAGTCTTATCTTGATCTATAAAACCTTTATCAATCAAAGGTTTCATGACACGTGCAAAAGCTGGTTCTGTAGCTGCCGCTACAACCATAGCTAATACAGAGATGATGAATTTCTTCCAATATTCAGACATATAAGACCACATGCGTTTATATAATTTGTATGAGTCTTGTAAACTGATCTTTTTCTTATCTGACATAATATTTCCTATAAACCCAGCCAATTTATTTATTTTAGTAGCATATTGCTGGTATAATTGATGGTTTTGTGTTCAATTTAATTGGTCTAATTCTTGCTTAAGAGGCTATTTTACCATATCGAATGCTTACAAATTTAATAATGTTATAAAGGTATGCTTATGCACAATAATATCGTAATTATAGGTACTCAGTGGGGTGACGAAGGTAAAGGTAAAATCGTTGACTGGCTTACTGAAAGTGCGGAAGCAGTAGTTCGTTTTCAAGGTGGACACAACGCTGGGCACACCTTAGTTATCAACGGTAAAAAAACAGTTCTTCATTTATTACCATCAGGAATCCTCCATGATGGAGTACTATGCCTTATTGGTAATGGCGTAGTTGTATCTCCAGAAGCGCTGCTTAAAGAAATTAAAGATGTAGAATCCATTGGAGTTAATGTCAAAGACAATCTTCGTATATCAGAAGCTTGTCCTCTAATACTACCCTACCACGTAGCTATGGATCAAGCCCGTGAATCTTTAAAAGGTGACAACAAAATTGGTACTACTGGTCGCGGTATTGGACCATCATATGAAGATAAAGTTGCTAGACGTGCAATTAGAATTCAAGATTTATTTGATAAAGATATATTTGCAACAAAATTACGTGATAATTTGGAATATTATAATTTTATGTTAGCTAATTATTATAAAGTTGAGACTGTTGACTATAAGACAACTTTGGAGCAAACTTTATCTTTTGCAAAAGAAATAAAACCTCTAGTCTCAGATGTATCACGTAAACTATTTAATCTAAGAAAAGCCAATAAAAAAGTTATCTTTGAAGGCGCTCAAGGTACGTTACTTGATGTTGATTTAGGTACTTATCCGTTTGTTACTTCTTCTAACTGTGTAGCAGGTGCTGCATCAACTGGTAGTGGAATTAGCCCAAAAATGATAGATTATGTTCTAGGAATTGTAAAAGCCTACACCACACGTGTTGGTTCTGGCCCATTTCCAACTGAATTAACTGATGCAGTTGGTGTAGGACTAGCTAGTCGCGGCAATGAATTTGGGGCTACCACTGGACGAGCTCGTCGTTGTGGTTGGTTTGATGCTGCAGCTCTTAAACGCTCAGTTCAAATTAATGGAATTGATGGCTTATGTATCACCAAACTTGATGTTATGGATGGTATGGAAGAAATAAAAATCTGTGTCGGGTATATTAGAAACGGTAAAGAATACGATATTCTTCCTTTTGGTTCAGACTTAGTTGTTGGCTGTGAGCCAATATATGAAACAATGCCTGGATGGACAGATACTACTGCTGGGATAACTAAATATGATGCGCTACCTCAAGCAGCCAAAAACTATTTACGGCGAATTGAGGAGATAATAGAGACTAAAATTGATATTATTTCAACTGGGCCTGATCGTAGCGAAACAATCTTGATAAAAGATACACTATTTAAGTAATGATATGGGGTTATAGTTTTAGATAAAACTAAACTATGCCCCTAATTTATCTAGCTCATTATTGATGCAGCTCTCAAGCTGCTCGGTTAGAAGCACTACATCGTCACTTGTTCTATAAATTGGTGGGCAAATCTTGACAGTAACTGTACCTGGATATAGCCATAATCCGCTTTTAGGATAACAATACCCCGCATTGTGAGCAACAGGCAGAATTGGAGCATCAAGTAAAATAGCCAATCGTGCTATACCTGATTTATATTTCTTCCGCGTCTTAGGCGCTATTCGAGTACCTTCAGGAAAAGCCATAATCCAAAATCCTTGCTTGAATCTATCTAATCCTTCTTTAAGAACCTCTTTCATAGCATTATTACCCATACTTCTATCAATACCAATAGGAGCTGAAATCTTTAGCGCCCAACCAAAAAAAGGAATTTTTAAAAGCGATTTTTTAAGAATCCAAACGTGCTGCGGAAAAATCTGACTAAAGCAAACCGTCTCCCACATTGATTGATGATTACTTGCTATAATAGCAGGAGTTTTCATAATATTCTCTTTACCAATAACCTTATATTGGACATTACATATATTTCTAGCACAAAAGTTAAATAACCAAGTCCAAGTGATAATTACCTTATGACGTTTAATTGCTGGTAATGGGTATACAAAAACTCCAATAATAAAAATAATTATTGAATAAATATACATAATCGCCCATAGTATCAAGGAACGAATACGAATTTCAAGAGTTGGCGTTTGCATAATGCTTCCTATATTTTCAACAGCTTACGTTAAAATTTTAATTTCAATATTGTAACATATGTGGATTTTCTAAGTTGCTAATGCAATCAATTACTATCGACTACTTCACTCTCTGCCACTACCTTTTTGGGCATAAATCCTGAATAATTAGCAATATTTG
>CANMQR010000148.1 GCA_947499925.1 Neisseriaceae bacterium | reverse complement strand
TACGTCTATATTTGATAACGCCATACAAGCTGTTATTTCATACGACGACATTACTCAATTAACAGGTATTATTTTAAATTCGTTGATAAAAAATATGAAAATGTACATAAATGCAACGGTAAATAAAGTTGCAGAAAATGCTTGACTTGTACAACCACTAACGTGAAAACTGATTTTTAAAAAGAGGTATTAATTATGAAAACTAATCAAAATAACAACGTAACAGAAAATAGCAACGAAGAAGCTAAAAATGCTACAATTAAAAACCAAAATTCTAATTCTGATTTTTTTACCAAGAAATTTATTTTAAATAAAAATAACTATAAAAATTTGGTAGTAATGGCAACAGATAAGTTTTATGATGTAGACACAAATAATAATAATCTTATCGAACTCACCTCAAATATGCTGAATACTCTTATTGATGAAGCATTTACAAAGTATAAGCAAGAAAATTTAAAATGAGTTTTAATTATACTATTAGTATAATACTCGCGATATAATTAATTCTGAAATAATGAGTGTTATAGTAAAAAATACCTTAAGATACTGTTCATTGCTGATTTTCCCAATATCTATGGTAAATCCCAATGATGTCAAACAAATATTACAACCTAACTAATAATTTCTTTATCGCTAGTTTCACATAAATTATAATTGTGCTCATTAATAATTGATGGCACTTTATCGTGAGGTAGCTCATCATCTAACTTAATATAGCTAGACGTATTGGGGAAATTATTAGGAAAAATTGCTATACAATGTTTTCCTGTTAATTTAGATGGGTATACAATTCCCTCAACGCCAGCTGTATAACATAGGTGACCAAATATTTGTGAATTAGATGGAACATCATAGTTAGCTGGAACTGTACGCCAATGAGGATCTAATAACGAATCAAGTAGTCTATTTGTTGATCTAATAATTAATGGAAGTTTACTCAATTGTACATCTCTTGCTAGCTGAGACAAATATTTGCTTGTTTTAAATTTACTAATTAAGTGTACGATTTCATTTAAATTGTTTTTATTTGTTAAATCAAAAACTTTATCTAGTCGACCACTAATCGATACTATACTTTCAGACACTGAAGACGTTAAAGCTAAATCTAATGCAGTTAGATTGCTATTTTCAGGAATAGGTTCCTGCCCCAAATGTTCTTGTAATGCTGTATCTTTATCTTTTGCAATATGAAGTGCAGGAAAATGCGATAATTCGCCATTAATACAATTACCGTAATTAAATCGTCCACCAATAAATTGATAACTGCCTATTGTACACAATGGATGCAATGAATACTTATACTTAACTGCTCTTTGCCAATTATTAAAATTGAATCCTGTACAGTTTTGAATGATCGATTTCTTTAATTCTGATTCAACTAAATGTCTTTGACTTGCCAAATCAGAATAATGTGCCCACCAAAACTTTAGACGCTTTTCTGTAATTTCTTTTGCTAATTTTAAATCTTTAACATTTGTTGATTCAAGATGATATCCAATAGGATAATTCTTTGCTTGAGAATTTTTTCTATATGAAGCCCCCACTATTAATTACCGTTTATTTTCATCGATAGCAGTTTGAATAAATTTTAATAACTTTTTAAATCTACCAAGCTTTATCATATCTCTAGGACTAACATCCCCCAATAATGGATTTATAGCACTAAACCATAGTACAGTTTTTTCTTCATTACGAAAAAATTCAGCGACTAGATTGATAGCAATTGCCCACTCAGTTAGCCTTTCTTTAAGTTCACTTGGCATCTTATCATCATAACGGATTGAGCTTAATGGAACTTTTGTTGCCACTGAAATATCGCCTTTTTTATAATTTAAAATTTTTGCAACATTTCCACCTACCACCTCATCAGCAGAAAACAAATGCATGTAATCCTTATTTGGTACAGTGTTAAACAATTTAGCAGAACTCATAAGTAACCTCAATGTTAAAATAATCCATATTTATTCCACTATTTTACCACATATTTACCACTATAATCTATACTTTTATAGAATTTAAATTTTGCCTGTAAAAGATAAATGCACCATTATTAATTATCCCAATATTTACCTAGTTATCCGTATAATGCGCCCATTTGTCAATACCACTAATTATATATTTTAAGAAACAACCTAAGCCGCATATTTTAATCGCTCTTTTTCCTGTTTTTTTCTGTATGTTTCAATATCACAAAAAAGCATAAAGTTATGCTCATCATTAGCAGCCAAGCATTTCTCATATACACTCATTGGTGTTTGATATTTTAAAGCCGAATGTAGTCGTTTGCTATTGTAATATACAATAAACTTTTTTATTTCCTGCTTTAACTCTTTTACACTTTCAACCCCATACATAAAGATACTACAATATTTTATTGTACGCCAGAACCTTTCAATAATAATATTGTCTGCCCAGCGACCTTTACCATCCATAGATATTTGGATACCATTATCCTTAAGCTTATTAATCCAATTATGGCTGGTGAACTGTACCCCCTGATCCGTATTTAAAATTACTGGGACTCCATATTTTTTAATGCATCGCTCTAGACATCTAATACAGAAATCAGCTTCTAGATTATTACTAATTTCATAATCAAGAATACTACGGCTATAAACATCAATAATAGCAATTATATACATATAACCAGATGGCAGTTTTAGGTAACTTATATCTGTTGACCATACCATATTGGCACGGTTAATTAATAAATTCTTTAGTAAATATGGGTATTTATATAATGGCTTTTTATTTTTGCTTAAATTTCTCTTGGGTATAATTCCTTTAATTCCCATCTTATGCATAATCCGCCGCACTCGCTTATGATTAACATGCAAGTTATAGTAAACCCTTAAATCATGTGTAATCATACGATAGCCTTTGCTTTGGTCTTCTGTCCATATCTTATAGATTATATCAATAATTTGCTCATCCTTAGATGGTTCTGGCTCATAATAAAAGCTGCTGCGACTTACACCTAAAATTTTACATTGTTGTCTAATGCTCATCTGGCTCTCTAAATGATGCTCTCGCAAATACTGGCAACGATCTACTTGCCGTATTTGCTCAAGAACTTTTTTAGGTAATCTACCTCCATAGTCAATTGACCAATCTGTTGATAGAGTTTCTGCTCAGTTCCCTCATCTTTAGTAGTGTTTATACTCTTACCGTAAATAGCCGAACCATTCTTTAGTAATTCATCACGCCATTTGGTTATTAATGATTTAGATATATTAAACTTAGTTGCTATTTCTTCATAGGTGCTTTCACCTTTTATCGCTTCTAATGCAACCTTAAATTTAAGTCCATTTTCATAATTCGTTTTTCTAGCCATTTTATTTTCCATTTTTAAAACTATATATTTTATCAAGTTTCTTGGCTAGGTTGTTTCTTATTTAGTGGTACAGTTTTAAGGACTCATTATAAAAT
>CANMQR010000147.1 GCA_947499925.1 Neisseriaceae bacterium | reverse complement strand
TGCTTTTGAAATATAGTATGATAGGGATCCCAGCTTTGTTCTATATATTCCATGATGCGTTAGGAAGCTGGAGTTTTAGGAGTTTGCTATCAAAACTAATTTTAGCCTAAATAAATTTAATACACTTCGATTAAGTAGTATTGCAAGTGAATATATTGTCCTTGATGATATATTGAGTTTGCCACAGATTGCTAATCAAATAAATAATAGCAAGTTTTTTGTCTTAGGTGGTGGCAGCAATATTATTCTGCCTGAGATATTTAATGGAGTAGTAATTCATAATCAATTATTGGGTATTGATTTAGTATCAGATACTGATGATTATGTTTTAGTTAGTGCTAATGCTGGAGAAAATTGGGATTCGTTTGTTCTATATACTCTTATTAACGGGATGTGTGGTCTTGAGAATTTAAGTTTAATTCCTGGTACTGTTGGGGCGTCACCTATTCAAAATATCGGTGCTTATGGAGTTGAAGTTAAAGACTTTATTGAATTTGTTGAAGTATTTGATATAAAATCTAAACAAATCAAAATAATATCAAAAGATGAGTGCTATTTTAGCTATCGTAATAGTATGTTTAAGACTCATCCTAATTTCATAGTAACTAAAGTTATTTTTCGCTTACTAAAAACTCCTAAACTAAATGCTAGATATGGTGATTTGGTACATAAGCTCTCCGAAATTTCCAATCCAACCCCACTAGATTTAAGAAATGCCATAATTCAAATTAGAAGTAGCAAACTGCCAGATCCAAAGATAATTGCTAATGTAGGTAGCTTTTTTCATAATCCAGTAGTAGATATAGCTATCGCAAATAGTCTAAAAGATAAATATCCTAATCTACCAGTATTTGTAGTAGATGATACGCATTCCAAAGTATCGGCGGGGTGGATGATAGATAATCTGGGTCTTAAGGGTTATCGTTTGGGTAATATGGCGGTTTATGATAAACAAGCTCTAGTATTAGTAAACCATGATTCTGCAACCAAAACAGAAGTTTTAGAATTTGCTAGGGTAATTCAAGATAGAGTGTGGCAAGAGTACGGTGTAGTTATCAATATCGAGCCAATTATTATTTAATTATGGATCCCATCCTTCGATGGGATGACGAAAAAATGATGGGATGACGAAAAAATGATGGGATGACGAAAAAAGCCGCCGATGTGACGCACGTTTTTTCTCGCCAATCCCACCATATACCGCCCGATTATTTACTCTAATACCAAAGCGTTATCGGTTGTTCTTATAGCCTGACATTTAGCTACAAACTTCTTATTGGTGAAATAGTAAAATGCAAAAATAGCTACAACAACATATATTGCATAAAACACTTCATTACTAAGATAATCATGTCCGCCATAACTACTAGGGCCTACGATAATTAATATAGTAGCTACCCATAGAAAAACTACAAAAGGTAGTGATATTTTGGCTACTTCAGTGAAGGTGTAACCATCACGACCACGAGCGTTCAGAAGCATAAATACGGCCATTAATCCAGTCATGGTAGAGGTTAGGATTAGCATATCTTTCGCACCAATAAATACAAAGAAAATCGATTGTACTACAAATAATAGCGTGCAGATAAACACTGCTCCTGGTAATTTGAAACCACCAGTAGTATCATGATTTCCATTTCGTATACCAACTAAAGAAATCGGGATAATCATGTACATTAGAACTATTAAGGCAGTAATAAAATTAATTAATACTGACCAACTTTGGAATAAATATAAAAATACTAATGCTACTCCAAAATTAAATATCATAGCTCTTTTCTCAAAATGATATTTTTTGTCTAAAACAGCAAGCATTGATGGCATTTGTTTTTCTGCGGCAAGAGAGTAAAGTACACGTGAACCACTTCCAAGAAAGGTAATACCTGCTCCAGAAGGAGAAATACAAGCATCAGCGTATAAAATCACAGTGATGAAGTTTAAACCAAGAAGAGTAGATATTTGTGCAAATGGGGAGTTAAAATCAAGTTGATGCCAACCTGATACAGTTAGTTGATTATTATCTAATGCTCCAATAAAAGAAGATTGTAATAAAACATAGATAAAGAAACATAACACAATAGATATAATCATTCCAAGAGGTAGATTACGCCCTGGGTTTTTAATTTCACTAGCAAATGATGCACATAACTGAAATCCATTAAAAGAATAAATCATCCCCGCTGATGTCATAGCAAGTATAATTGAATTATATCCATAAGGCATAAAACTACCATGGTATGCTGTAAAATTAGCAGGGGTGAATGATGCGCCAATAATTGTCAAAGCAATAAAAGCTGGTAGAACTACTTTAATTGCAGCAAGTGAGTTATTTACTTTAGTAAAGAATTTTATACCAAACATATTAACAAACCAGTAAGCAACTAAAAAACCTAAAGTAAATAGTAGCCCTGTTGTGGTAAGTGTACCATTACTCATTAGAAGCTTTGATAAGGATGGCGATATCCCGGCAAGGTATTGTACACTTGCTTGGGCTTCCCCTGGAAGGCTTCCTATAAGTTCAAGCCAGATAGCAAAAGCGAATATTACTCCGAAATACTTATTATGAGATAAAGCTCCCATCCGACCAATAATCCCACGAAATGGAAAAACTGATACTACTTCAGCAATAACTAATGCCATTAAAATAAAAAATATTAAAGTAAGAAACCATGATAGGTAAACCCCAGAACCAGCTGTTTTAGCGCCAATATAAGAACTAAATAACCAACCGCTACCGATTATACCAGTTGTAGAAATTGCGATAACTGAGAGTAGGCCAATCTTAGGGGTAGAGTTTTGCATTGTGTTTTTCTCCAAAATTTTTTTATTAACGATATTAGTTTATATTAGATTAATACTTTATTTGATTTTGTTTTCAAAAATATTAATGTTAGCGATGATATTAAATAGCATACAATAAGCATTGACAAAGCGATTTTATAACTAGTTAATGAAATTGTCGTACCAGTCTTTAGTGAGTCTAATATTAATCCGATTAATGGTTCGATAATTGCACTAAATATCCCATCACCCATATTTACAAAAGCAATAGCCATTCCCATAATATATATAGGATTAATTTCTTTACAAATTTGAAAGCATAGCATGAAGCAGCCAACTGAAAACCCTAAGACAAAAAATAGTATGGTGGTTATATTGTAAGATAAATCCAAATAAAGAATTCCAAATAATGATAATATAGAAATTAAATTTGCTAAATGCATAAGAGCTTTTCTTGCGTTTAAAGCGGCAGATATGGTTGCCCAAATTGGTGCACCAACACCTACACCAATAAACATCATGAATAATAATTTAGAAGCTTCTATGTTTGTAATATGAAATTTTTCTATCAAAAATGGATTTCCCCATAAGCCACCAATTATAATAATTGGTGAGAAGGTGATTCCAGCATAGATAAATAAAAGCCAATTAGATTTTTCAGCA
>CANMQR010000146.1 GCA_947499925.1 Neisseriaceae bacterium | reverse complement strand
CATTTGCCTAATTATGGTGCGAGTGGTACTTGATTAAATTCTTTTAGAGCAACTAAAAATAAATAGTTAAACCCGCTTAGATGGTCAATATCAAAAGCTGGTAAGCCATTTACTAGTTTTTCTTGTATCAAGCTATTATCAATTCCTATAGAAACTAGATTTTTTGAGCCTTTGTCGAGCATTGAGTTATAAGCTAATATGGTATTGTAACTACTTACAACTGAGTCATGTTCTAAATAAATTAATGCTGTTGGTAACTCTGAGTGCCAAGAGTCAATGTTTGCAGCATACAATAAGCGTACAAAACTCTCATTATTCAAAATTTCCTTATTAATTAAGGGCATAATACCATTGAATTGGGTGCTAAACATTTGCCCATTATAGGTTTTATGCGATGCAGCATTACTTATCTTATTAACTATTAGTGTATCATCAGATTCATAACTTAGTGCTTCAAATAAATTTAATTGCTTCTCATTAAATTTACATTCGTGACTATATTGAAGCGAACACTGCATATCAAAAAAATCAGGATTAAATACCTTATAGTAATTAGCATTTTCATTATAATAAGCAAATGAAGTTAGGGTGTTAGCTAGCAGGGCTGGTTTTAAGGTGGCTGCCATAATCGAACTTTGTACATTAAAGTTTGACTTAGTCAATAACCCTACATCACTAAATAAATAACCAAAAGTTATGTTTGATAGACTATATGCTCCAGAAATTGGTGCGACCATTTTTAAGTCAAATGAGGTATTGTTTAGGGATTTATAAAAATCTTTTTGCTCTTGATATAAACGAGAAAACCATAGGGCATAAGCAGCACCCTCTGAATAGCCAGTTACAAATAATGGTGTTTTATTTAATTGATTTTTAGGTAAAAACGAAGATGCTGCATTTAACATCGATACTCCATCGTTAGCATTGACTTCGGGGTATAGTATATATGGATGGAATGTGTTTTTATCATAACCCATACCGATATAATCAGGTGCAACAACAATATAACCATTCGTAGCAAAAATTGCAGCTATTGCAATGTCTATTGCGCCATTAGGTGCATAGGATGGTACACTGGTCTTACTAAAGAATGTCGGGTGGAAAAATAGAATTACGCCTTTAGGGTAGATGGTATCAGGCATAAAAACTGCACCTGATACAGTTCGCGATTCATTATTTTGTCCAGTTGCTGTATATAATATACGATATAGCGATACTTTTTTTATATCTAAAGAATTATTTATAATAGGTTTATTGTCTAAATCAAAATTACCAAAAATAGGGTTATTTTTTATATTATTGATATTTGTACTACAGTTATTAAGACCAGCACAAAAATTGTTACGATATCTAAGCTCGAGTTCGGTAGTGGAATATGTGTGAATTAGTTGAGTAGCAATTAGATTGTTATTGTAGTATGGACTATATTGGTATGTATTAGTAGGGGTTGCAGTTAATATTGGCGATAAAGAACTACAGCCACTTAAGATAAATAATAAAACAAATAGAAATCGCATTACTAATTAGTAGGCGCAAGATCTTTCGCAGTCATTGAGCCACTAAATGGTCCACCAGGTAAACCAGATTGTGATACTGACAAATGTTCAGTGTTAATCATTAGTCGACGATGATCTCCAATAGGGCGGTTGGCGTATGCAGTATCAAATTCTGATTTATAAGTTGTATTAGTACCAAGCATGGATTTTATATTTGGAGTTTTATCATTCCATTTAATACCATAAACTTTATTATTTTTGTTTACTAAAACAGTATCTGTTCCATTTGCTTTATTAATCATGTACTCGGTATGATCCGTTTTTGTGGCGCTTAATTTCATTGTGCTATTTACGGTTGTTTCCATTTTCATAGTGTTACTGTTTACAGTGTCACCAAGAGATAAGGCAAATGCATTACTTGCCAATAAACCCATTAAAATTATAATTTTCTTCATATTATTTTATCCTTAAAATGCCCAATATGGGCCAGGTGTTCCATTGCAGGTCATACCAGTAAAACAAATGTAAACAGTTTTACCAAAGAAGAACGGTAGCCCATAATCAAGGTATGAATTATTATCGCCAAATAGGCCGCCAATATTATTAAAGGCACTGTTGTTGGTGTTATTTATTAGATTGTCGAAATTCGCCATGTTAAAACTAGTAGATATTGGGCTTCCTGCAGGGTAATTAGTATTGTTAGCAATAAAATTAATGGTGCTATTGGGGGTATAGAAACCATAGCTATCAAAATTGATACTGCTATCATTAAAATATATTCCATTTGAACCAGTATCTAAAAATCCGTACTTTATAGCACTAACACTTTGTAAGGTGCTGGACATATGCATATATTGTTGTGTTCCAGTAGCTATTTGATAATAATTTACATTGTCATTTGTTGGTGGTGTATTGTCACTGTTGCTACCAACGCCAAATATCGCATATCCAACCGCTTCTGTTGCTCCATTATTGCCAAGAGCTGGGAGTTTGAAAGTAACTCCGCTTTCATAACCATGTGATAAGTATCTAATTGGATTTTGGGTGGTAATTGTTGGTGAGTTTATTAGCGTGCAAGATGTACTATTACAAGAATAGTAACCACTTGTCTGAGTAAATGGTGAGACCCCAAGAATTCCATTAAAACCTAAATCACTTGGAGTAGCCATTGGATTAGAAGAACAATTTGCAGCACCTGGATATATTGCATTAATAATTTGCATTGGTATACTTTCGGTAGTTGATTCTGAATTAAGAGTTATATTTGCATAAGCCACAGGCCCCCAATTGGCAGTGCCATCAGCATATAAAATACATTGAACAAGGTTTCCGCCTCCAGAAGTTGTTGCATTTGGTAGACTAACACTACCTAATACATTGCTAAATACACTTAATCCACTGCTGCCGCTATCAATTAATACATTCTTAATTGTTGCACATGACGATGTATTGTTGGGGTTGCATACTTTTACAGTTACGCAAGGTATATTAATATTGCTACATAGTGAACTTGTTCCAGGCCCATTTGGGGAAATATTGATTGTTAGATTGGGGTTTGATGGTGGAGTAACTGGTACGGCTACGTTATTTGTTGGTTTGTTATTAGTATTAGAACTACTGCCACCTGAATTACAAGCACTAAGAATTAATAACACAGTTAAATTTAGTACTACAAATTTTTTGCTTTTAAACATTTTATCTATCCACAATAAAAATATTAATTTACTATAATAAAATATTGTAACATGAATTGAGCATTTGCTAAAGAAATATATGATTTTAATTTTGGAGTTTTAAACCCCTTGTTTTAAACTTGCTGCAATAAAATCATCCAAATCACCATCCATTACTGATTTGATACTACCTATTTCTACATTGGTTCGTAAGTCTTTTATCCGCGACTGATCAAATACATAAGAGCGTATTTGATGACCCCAGCCAATATCGGTTTT
>CANMQR010000145.1 GCA_947499925.1 Neisseriaceae bacterium | reverse complement strand
ATTGCATTCCCTGTACTAACAGTTACTCTTGGTATGTTAGCACTTGATCGCTATTTAGACTTCCATTTCTTCACCAATGATTTTGGTGGAAATCCAATGATGTATGTAAATATGATTTGGATTTGGGGTCATCCTGAAGTATATATTTTGGTATTACCTGCTTTTGGTATTTTCTCAGAGATATTCTCAACATATTCTCATAAGAGACTATTTGGTTATACAACAATGGTTTGGGCAACATTTGCTATTACTATATTAGCCTTTGTAGTATGGTTACATCATTTCTTCACTATGGGAGCAGGTGCCAATGTTAATGCTTTCTTTGGTATTGCAACTATGATTATTTCGATTCCAACTGGGGTTAAAATGTTCAATTGGCTGTTTACCATGTATAGAGGTAAAATAGTATTTAGCGCACCTATGCACTGGTCAATCGGTTTCTTAATTACTTTTGCAATCGGTGGAATGACTGGGGTGTTATTAGCTGTACCAGGAGCTGACTTCTTATTACATAATAGTTTATTCCTTATTGCGCATTTCCATAATGTAATTATTGGTGGGGTATTTTTCGGTTATACTGCTGGTATGGTATATTGGTTCCCGAAAGCATTTGGATTTAAACTAAACGAGAAAATTGGTATTGCAGCATTTTGGTGCTGGATAGTTGGTTTTTATATCGCGTTTATGCCGTTATATGTACTTGGATTTATGGGAGCTACCCGTCGGTTAAGTCATTATGACTACTCAACTGGCTGGCATCCATACTTTGTAGTTGCACTGGTTGGAGCTTTAATAATCTTTATCGGTATTAATCTACAGTTATTACAAGTTGTTTGGAGTATCTTTACTCGTAAGAAAAACTTGGATTTAACCGGAGATCCTTGGAATGGTCGTACGCTTGAGTGGGATACAGCATCTCCTCCGCCATTTTATAATTTCGCACATGTTCCACATGTAGATAGCCTTGAACCTCATTGGGATCACAAGCAGTATTTGCTTAAACATCCTGAGAAAAAGAACGAACACCGTCCATATGAAGACATCCATATGCCTAGATACACTGGAGTTGGTTTTGTAATTGCATTATTTGCCTTTACATTTAGCTTTGGAATGATTTGGGATATCTGGTGGTTGGCAATTGCATCTTGTGTAGTTATGTTTGGTGGAGTTGTTTATCGTTCTTTTGATTACGATATTGATTACTATGTAACTAAAGAAGAAGTAGAAAAAATAGAAACAGAAATTTCAAATAGGAATTTAGCATAATGACAACACAAGTATTAGATTCTCACGATCATCATGACCACGACGCTGAAGCAAGTGCTAAAGTAGTATTTGGTTTTTGGGTATACATTCTTAGTGATTGTATATTGTTTTCAATGATATTTGCAACTTATGCAGTATTACATAATAATACCTACGGTGGGCCTGGAGCGCATGAGCTATTTACGAATATGCCATATGTATTGATAGAAACATTTATCTTACTTACTAGTAGCTTTACTTATGGTTTAGCTATGCTAGGAGCCCATAAAGGTAATAAAAACCAGCTATTAATCTGGTTAGTTATTACTTTTATTCTTGGAGCATCATTTATATGTATGGAATTAAATGAGTTTCATAATCTGATTGCTGAAGGTAATGGACCACAAAGAAGTGCATTTTTATCTTCATTCTTTACACTAGTTGGTACTCATGGATTACACGTAACTTGTGGTCTAGTATGGATGATTTTACTAATTCTACAAGTATCAAAACATGGTATAACTTCTATTACTACTAGAAAACTAACTTGCTTAAGCTTATTTTGGCATTTCTTAGATATAGTATGGATTTTTGTATTTACTATTGTATATTTAATGGGAGCAATGTAATATGTCAAACCAAACTCATGATGCAAATCACGGCACCCAAAAATCATATATAATTGGTTTTATATTATCAATTTTATTAACCATAATACCTTATTCTTTGGTTGTTAATCATCTTCTAATAGGAGATGCACTCGTTATAGCGGTTGTAGCTCTTGGAATTATTCAATTATTAGTTCAATTGATATTCTTCCTACATTTGAGCTCTCATCCATCACAACGCTGGAATCTTATTACTTTTTCATTTACGGTACTAATAGTAGTGATTTTGGTTATTGGTTCACTATGGATTATGTATAATATGAACTATAATATGATGGAACACGCTAATTAAAAAGTTTTTCTCACTAACGAAGCCTGGAATAATCTTTGGTAATCTGGTAACAGTAGCTGGAGGATTTTTTCTAGGCTCTCGTGGCGATATACATTACCCATTACTAATTGCAACATTTATTGGTATCTCACTAATAATTGCTTGTGGTTGTGTTTTAAACAATATCATCGATCAAGATATTGATAAACTAATGGAACGCACCAAAAATAGGGTATTGGTAAAAGGTCTTGTATCTGCTAAAGTAGCATTTTTCTATGGAATCATGCTTGGTCTTATCGGTGCTGGTATTTTATATTTCAAGACTAATCATCTTACATTTATTATTGGGTTAATTGGTTTATTTGTCTATGTAGTTGTATATAGCTTATGGATGAAAAGGACTTCTGTATATAGTACTTTAATCGGTAGTATATCGGGTTCCGTTCCACCTGTTGTTGGTTATTGTGCTGCTACAAATCGCTTTGATATTGGTGCTATACTATTATTTCTAATTTTAACTTTATGGCAAATGCCTCATTCCTATGCTATTGCAATCTATCGTTTGGAAGATTATAAAAAAGCTGGAATCCCTGTCTTGCCTCTAAAAAATGGTATACCCAATGCTAAAATTCATATGTTAGTCTATACTATACTCTTTGTAATTGCAACCCTTATGCTGACTATTATGAACTATACTGGAATTATTTATTTTGTAGTGGTCGCTATTCTAGGATTACGTTGGTTATGGATAAGCATTAAGGGCTTCAAAACTACTGATAATCGGCTTTGGGCACGACAAATGTTTCTCTTCTCTATAATTATTATCACTGTTATGTCATTTATGATGGCAGTAGATTTCATACCTTTCACTGGCCATATGGTATAAGATAAAAAGGTGTAAAATGAATCTGGAAAACAAGTTTGGATTATTGGATAAAATCCAAAATATTACTCCAGCACTTGCGACAAAACTATCCACTATTGGAATTAATACCTACTGGGATTTATTGCTCCATATCCCAATTCGCTATGAAGATTTAACCAAAGTATATAATATAACCGATGTTAAAATTGGTTCAGTTGCTCAAATAGAGGGCGAGATATTAAGTGCTGCTGTTATTAATAAACGCACCAAACAGCTTCAGGTTCAAATTACTGATGGTAATGAGATAATAACCCTGATATTTTTTCATTTTTATCCTAATTATGCCTCACAATATCAAGTTGGGAAGAAAATACGTGCTTTTGGTGAAGTAAAAGCAGGTTTTGGT
>CANMQR010000144.1 GCA_947499925.1 Neisseriaceae bacterium | reverse complement strand
TTAATATGCATAATATACCTTCTACTACAATCCAAGCTTTATGTGGTTTTGGCTTTTTGATGTTGTTACCATTTTTATTTTCAGAAAATAAAAATGCAATAAATTGGCGCTTGATTTTAAGTGCATTCGTACTACAAAATATATTATTTCTTCTAATTAGATATGTTCCTTTTATTAACCATGGGCTTGGTTACTTATCCGCAGGACTAGTTAGTTTATTAAACTATGCATCAGATGGTGCCAAGTTTATATTTGGTGATTTTGTTGATATGAAGAAATACGGTTTCGTATTTTTGATTGTAGTACTTCCAACCTTGATTTTTTTTGGTAGTTTAATCGGTGCCTTATACTTCTTTGGAATTATCCAGCGTCTAATTGCTATTATGGCTTTTGTACTTAGAAAAACAGTCAAATTATCAGGTGTCGAAAGCCTTATCGTTATTGCTGATATTTTTCTTGGACAAACTGAAGGCCCTCTAGTAATTGGCCCCTATATAAAAAGTATGACGCGTTCAGAACTAGCTTGTGCATTTACCGCAGGTCTTGCCAATATATCTGGTTCGACATTGGGTATGTATCTGACATTTTTAGCTGCTGGAGATCCTAAACAAACGGTAGTATTTGCTAATTACTTAGTAACTGCAAGTTTCATGAATGCAGTCTCAGCAATTATATTTGCCAAACTTATTTTCCCAGAAACTGATTTTGATAATGTATCTTCAGAAAAAATCGAAGTTGGTGCCCATTTTAGTGCCAACTTTTTGGATAGTATATTTCAAGGTGCTATGACTGGACTAAAAGTAGCTGCAGCTATGATTGCAGTTTTACTTGCTGTGATTTCTCTAATTCATTTGGTTGATGGTATTTTATCTGGCATCGGTGGTCTAGTTCATATTAATGGTTATATCAATTCCTCTACTAATGGGGTATTTAAAGACTTATCTCTAGAGTATATTCTAGGACAGTTATTTAGAGTATTTGCCTTCTTCATGGGAATTAATTGGGCTGAAACGCTTAGCGTTGGAAGTTTATTGGGGCAGAAGGTTGCTATTAATGAATTTGTAGCGTATGTGAATCTTGGGCAAATGAAAGCTGCTAATATTTTATCAGAGCATGCTATTTTTGTATCTACTTTTGCATTAGCTAGTTTTTCTAATTTTTCTTCAATTGGTATATCTTTAGGAGCATTTAGCGTTTTAGCACCTAGTCGTCAAGCAGAGCTCTCTGGTATGGCTTGGAAATGCTTGTTTGGAGCTGTATTGGCTGGGTTTATGACTGCTACAGTTGCTGGTTTTTGGTATGGAATTTTAGGTTAAATTTTTAAAGGTTGGATTATGTACTTAATGTCCCTCACTAATCAAGATTATTTTATTATCACTGTTTTTTTGGCAATAGTGTTTGTGATTGCATACGTCAATAGACGTAAAAACCTAGATTATGATTCGTTTGTAACTGCTAGGACTTGCTTTGATTTATCCATAGATTTTGGGCTTATTGAGATTGTTATTGCTGGAATTGCCGGGGCTACTTATGGATTTAATGCGATATACTATGTTCTTATCGCTTTAATAATTTACTCAATTATCCAAAAAATATTATCCAAAAAATATTTAATGGCGAAGGTAAATAATTTCAACGATTATATCGCTAGTACCCAAAATAAAACTGTAGCAACTATAACTTCGATTTTAAATATATTGCTGTTATTGGTATGTGTTGCATTAGTTATTAGTACAGCTTTTAAATTATTGCAATCTTTAATGGGCTATGGATTTATTAATAATGTTATGGGGCTACTAGGTTTTACTGTAATGTGCTTATTAATAGGTGGTAGAATAGGCCTAGTTTATACTAGAGTTTTATACTTTGCTATAATTTTTATTTCATTTATAGCAATTATAGTTCTTGGAATTCATCAAATAGGTGGTATAGCAAACCTTAATCATAATCTAAGTAATTTAGCTATCTCCCAAAACCTTAGTGCCGATTATTATTCTATACCTAAATTTATATCCTCAAATGCTTATTTAATAGCCATTATTACTCTTGGACTTGGTGGTTTTCGATTGATATCTTATAAATTAGTGCCACAATCCAAAAGTCGTGGGATTAGTTTATTACTTACGACATTATTAATTTTACCTGGCATCATAGCTCTTGGTACTGTTTCCAGTGGTAATGTGATTGATGGTAAAAAAATAGTTACTGTTATGGCAGAATTACCAGATGGGCAAACGGGATATGTAGTTAAAGCGGTTGATAGTACAGATACCAAGGCTAACACTACACCTGGGATAATTCCACCACTACTTAATACCAAAACTAATCTTTTGACTCCAAACCAGTATAACTATAATCTTGCTAATATTGTAGTTTTTAGGCATTATTTACCACAATCAGTAATGATTTTAAGTCTTCTAATGGTTTTTGCAGGATTTATGCTATCGATATCAAGCTATATGATGAATCTTGGACGTGTTACTGTTAAGAATGTTTTAATTCCTTTGGGTCTAATTGCTAAATACGGAAAAATAGGTGAATTATGGTCTCTTCAGGTATTTATTGTTGGGTTTACCGGTGTTGGTTTAGCTTTGTCATATTTCTTATATATTAATTATGATTTATTATTATTTATCAAATTGATTATATGGGTATTTATTGTACCTTTATTATTAATATTACTTATCTCATTGTTTAAAAAGCCATCTAATGCCCAAAAAAAATAAACTAGTAAAGGCCTGGGTTAATCAGCATGTTACTGATCATTACGTGCATATGGCAGCAAAGGATAATTATCGCTCCCGTGCAGCTTATAAATTAATTGAAATTGATGAGGCGCTTAATTTATTTAAAAATGTTCAAGTAGTTGTAGATTTAGGTTGTGCCCCAGGGAGCTGGTCGCAATATGCTGTTAAAAAGGTTGGTGCTAATGGTGTAGTGATTGGGATAGATTTGTTAGAGATCACGCCAATTCATGGTTTAGAGTTTATTCATGGTGATTTTACTAATGATGAGATACTAAAAAAACTAGTACAGACTATCGATAATAAGCAGGTTGACTTGATTATTTCTGATATGGCACCAAATTTAAGTGGTATACGTGGTGTTGATCAAGCACGCGGTGCTTATCTAATAGAATTAGTACTTGACTTTGCAAGAGAGTATCTCAAAGTCGGAGGGAACTGTATAATTAAAATTTTTCATGGTGGAGAATTTGATAATTTGGTGAAACTAGCTCGTTCATTATTTAATCAAGTGGTAATTCATAAACCAAGTGCTTCACGAAGTGCTAGTAGTGAAACCTATATGCTCTGTAAGAATAAAATTTAATTAGTTGTGCTATAATAATGTTTATTACCTATTTTTTGGAAATTTGATTTATGCGAAATGGAAATATATTTAAAAGTTTAATTATCTGGGTGATGGTTGGACTTGGTTTAATGATAGTATTTAAT
>CANMQR010000143.1 GCA_947499925.1 Neisseriaceae bacterium | reverse complement strand
TATTTTAGTAAGTCAATACGGTTTTTCTTAATGATTTCATCTTTGTCCATAACCATAACATTATCAAAAAAACTACTGATTGCTTCATTAAAATTGGATAAAGTTGCAAAGAAACTATCCCAGTTTTGCTCTTGTGAGTATTTGTCAAGTGAGCTAACATTTTTTAGATAAATATTATATAAATCTTGTTCTTCAGTTACTTTAAATAAGCTAGGATTTGGTTTGTCTGATACAGTTTGAGTATTGTAACCATTTTTCTCTAGAATATTTTTAATACGTTTATTCGCATTAATTAATTGACTATTGCTATTACTAAATTGTTGTAAGCTTCTTAGTAAACTATGTAAATGGTTGAAACCCTGTGGTTTTGGTAATAAAACACTGTTTACTAGATTAATTGGGTAGTTTTCAACATTTATCAAATAATTACTTAGACGTTCAAGAATAAATTTATATACTTCATCTTGTGTCTTTGGGCTTAAATTGAAACCCCCAAAAGCATCAAAAGTGATTTTTAATAAACTATGCAAATCAAGATCATATTCTAATAAGATTCTTGCAATACCAAGGGCAGCACGCCTTAGTGCAAATGGGTCTTTTTCGCCACTTGAAACTAAGCCTATACCCCAGATACCAACTATTGTCTCAAGTTTATCACTTAGTGCCATAGTTATAGCAAGAGGCGTATCAGGAAGGATGTCGCCACTAAAACGAGGATAATAGTGTTTTTCAATAGCATTAGCAATGTCATAACTTTGATTGTAATAAAGGGCATAATATTTGCCCATTACGCCTTGAAGTTCAGGAAATTCGCCAACCATTTCAGTGTTTAGGTCAAATTTTAGTAATTTGGCGGTGGTTTTTGACTCTTCTGGATTTAGTTTTAGAAGTGTAGCTATTTGGGGGGCGATTTTTTGAAGTCTTTGTATTCTATCATATTGTGAACCTAGTTTATTATGGTAGACAACTGACTGTAACTTGTCATTGAAATATTCTAGACTATGATTTCTATCTACGTCATAGAAAAATTTGGCATCACTAAGCCTTGCTGACAGTACTTTCTCGTTTCCATTTATTATCACTTGAGGATTGGTTGAGGCAATATTAGCTACAAAAAGGAATTTATTACTTAGTTTATTATTAGCATCCACTAAGGCAAAATATTTTTGATTTTTTGCCATTGATAAAATCAAACATTCTTGTGGAACTTGTAGAAATTCAGGATTAAATTCACCAATTAATACAACAGGATACTCGACTAAAGCGGTTACTTCATCAAGTAAACTATCTATATGACTTATTTGAAGGTTTAGTTTTTCTGCATTTTTATTTAGCTCTTCTTTGATACTATCGCGTCGCTTCACAAAATTAGCTATCACACTACCATGTGTATATAGACTTTCGGAGTATTTAAGTGCATCAGTAGGTATTATTTTACCGGAACTCATTACACGGTGTCCATAAGTGTAATTAACTGGTGATAAGCCCAAAATACTATTATCTTTACAAATGACTTTATCATTAAATAGAATCATCAAATTATGAATTGGGCGGACAAAAGAGTAGTCATTGTTGCTCCAGCGCATGCTTTTAGCAACTGGAAGTTTTTTTAGAGCTATTTCAATCGCTGGTGGAAGAATATTTACTAAAGATTGCCCCTGAATTATTTGTTTTGCATAAAAGTAGCCATCATCTCTTTGTTCTAGATTTTTAAAATCGTCAATAGAGCATGATTTCATAAATCCCCTAAGGGCATTAGTTGGTTCATTATCTTTAAGTCCGGATATTATTGATGGCCCTTTTTTGTAGATTATTTGATCAATAGTAGTAGCGGATATTTGTTTAAAAAGACAAGCAAAACGTCTCGGAGTTACAAAAAATTCAGGTGTAGTTGAAGTATAGCTTTTTAATTCATTAAACAATAGTGTAGCGAATGATTCTCCAACATTTTTTTCTAAGTTTATGGGTGGCAATTCTTCAGTTAAAAACTCGATTAATAAGTTGCCGGTACTAAGCTCATCCATGCAATTTTCCTAAATGATTATTTATTACCGTGATTTTAGCATTATTTCCCCCTTGTATATTATAATAAAATTGGTAATAAACAATTCGAGAGTGACTCTATATGATAAAATCTAGCAGGTAATAGAATCAAAAAGAGGTTGCAAAATGATTGATAGTGACGGATATCGCCCAAATGTGGGGATAGTCTTATTAAATCGAAATAATGAAGTACTATGGGGTAGAAGAAAAGGTGAGGATTCATGGCAGTTTCCACAGGGGGGAATTGCTGGTGATGAGGAGCCAGAAGAGGCTATGCTTCGTGAGCTTAATGAGGAATTGGGTCTACTTCCAGAACATATAGAGATAATAGGCAAAACTGCTGGTTGGTTATATTATGATGTTCCTGGAGTTTATAATCGCGGTAATAACAATTTCTATCGTGGGCAAAAGCAAATTTGGTTTTTACTTAAATTTTTAGGTAAAGATCATAATATAAATGTTAAATATTATAAAGAACAAGAGTTTGATGGTTGGCGTTGGGTTGATTATTGGCTACCTATTGAGCAAGTAGTTAGTTTTAAACAAGATGTATATATAAAAGCACTAAACGAATTATCCAAGTATCTAAAATCTAAAGAAGAGTCTAAATGAACAGTCAAATTTTAAATAGTATTAATCACCAGAAAATAGATCATACCCCGATTTGGCTTATGCGCCAAGCTGGGCGCTATCTACCTGAATATCGCGAAGTTAGGGCAAAAGCTGGGAGCTTTTTAAAGTTATGTAAAAACCCTGAATTAGCTACAGTGGTTACATTACAGCCTTTAAAACGCTTTAACTTGGATGCTGCAATTTTGTTTAGTGATATTTTGGTTATTCCTGAAGCTATGGGTATGGAGCTTAATTTTGTAGAAAATGAAGGCCCTAAATTTAGTAATAAGATTATGACTGAACAAGATATTGATAATCTTGATCTGAATGATATGTTAGCTAAACTTGAGTATGTATTTGCAGCAATTAAAAACTGTAAAGGTGAATTAAATTCAACCCCATTAATTGGCTTTAGTGGTTCACCATTTACTCTAGCGTGTTATATGATAGAGGGTGGCTCGAGTAAAGATTATGTTAATGCAAAGCGTTGGTTATATAATCACCCAGAACTTTCACATAAGTTACTAAATAAACTAAGTGATGCAATTATTAAATATTTAATCAAGCAAATTGAATCAGGTGTTGATATAGTAATGCTTTTTGATAGCTGGGGCGGAGTTTTATCTGACGCTGCTTATCTTGAGTTTTCACTTCCATATTTAGAAAAGATTCTTAAGAATATTCCACAAGTAAATAATTTGGGTAGTAAATTACCAAGGATTGTATTTACAAAAGGTGGAGGCCTTTGGCTACATAAGATATCAGCAATTGGCGCTGATGTTATAGGGCTTGATTGGACTATTAATAT
>CANMQR010000142.1 GCA_947499925.1 Neisseriaceae bacterium | reverse complement strand
TGGAGTTGCTTTAAAAGAAAACTTAGCCCCCAACTGAGCTACATAACTTACTGAATTAATGTGATCACCCTGTGTATCTGCATATACTGGGCTCCAATCTTTTTGTGCCTGCAGGCGAATAAAAGGAGTTATATTTGCTGTATCTGTAGGATGAAAATTATAACCCAAAAGCCCTGTAATACCATATCCTAATGGATTACTCACATCTGAAGCATTTAAACCTGGTATAGCTGGATTAGGAGTATCAAATGTAATTCTTTGGATTAAACGTAATTCATAGTAGACATCATTTGCCAAAGTTTGAGAGAAAAACTGATACGTGCTGAGATTATTAGGCGCTATTTCAAAAGCACCTCCAACACTAGAAACGGTATAATGCTTAGGAGCCGTTCCAATTACCCCAGAATAAGCTGTTAATTTCTGAGATTCGATATTTTTTTTCATCAATTGATTAATACTAGCAGAGCTATTTAATGGCAAAACAATTGCCTGTGATTCTAAAATATTTGCTTGCATCCCATCAGCATAACTATTCGCACTAAAGAATATCAATATTCCAACCATTAACCTAAAATACAACATAACTCCACTACTTCCATTTATTAAAAAATAAAACTTATTCACCAGACGATATTCTAATTAAATATATTAAATTAGGTAGTTTAAAGTTTATTCTAGTAGAGATAAGTAGATAAAATAGAATTGAATCAGAAAATTACATGCAAAAACCCTATAGAGTTTATAAGATGCCTTCTTAATAGATTTGCATCATAATTCATGGTTTAGATAATTAAAAAGTAGAGATATCGATTTATTTATATAATTGATAAGATTTTATATGATCAATAATAATTTGTGAAGCACCTTGGTAGCGAGAGATAAATGTACTACAATTATCAGATAGTTTTTGATATTCAGTTGATTCTTTTAATAATTTATTTAATAGAATAAAGCAATCTGATATATTATTTACTTGCAAAGCACACTCCATATCCAAAGCATCTTTTGATATTTGCATGAAATTATACATTGAAGGTCCAAAAATTACAGGTTTATGTAAATACATTGGCTCAATTAGATTTTGTCCACCTAGAGATGCAAAACTACAACCCATAACCACCATATCAGACATAATATAATAAGCAAATATTTCACCCAAACTATCTCCAAGTAGTACCTGGGTATCTGGTTTCAGAGTTTCATTGGCACTTCTTTTTTGATATTTAAGGTTTTTATTTATAAGCAATTGTTCTACTTCTATAAATCTTTCTGGATGACGTGGAATTATAAGAAGTAGATGTTCAAATTGATCTGGCATAGCATCCAATATTAATTGTTCCTCCCCGTCACGAGTTGAACCAAAAGCCACGATTTTACGTGTAAAATTTGTACCTTTTAAAAAATCAGCTAAGGCATAATGGCTTTGATCTACCGTTAGGTCAAATTTGATACTTCCCATAATATCTAATTTCCCGCTATAGCCAAGTTGTTTAAAGTTATTGCTGGTATTTGTATCTTGACAAAGTATTCCTGCTAGATTGTTTAATACTGGTCGTATCATAAAACGAGCTTTATAATATGAACTAAAAGATCTATCTGAGAGTCTCGCATTAACCAAAAATAATGGTATTTGAAATTTTCGAGCATAATAAATTAAATTAGGCCAGATTTCAGTTTCCATAATTAAGCCAATAGCTGGTTTAAAAGTTTTATAAAAATTAATAACTGCACGTGGCATATCGTAAGGTAGATAATGCAAATAGGCATTTGGGTATAATGCTTTAGCAGTATTTCTACCAGTTGGCGTCATTTGTGTTAGCATAATTTGATAATTTGGATATTGTAACTCTAATAATTCAATTAATTTAGCTACCGCTCTTGTTTCACCGACTGATACAGCATGAATCCAAATAATGGGGAGATTTGTTTTATTTTGTAAATTAAACCCAAAACGTTCATTCCAAAATAACTTATAATCTGGATTTTTTTTGGCGCGCTTTATTAAATATAGTGGAATAAATGGGGCAATTATATATATTAAGATTGAATAAATAAAACGCATTTTATACTTTCATTATAGATTCAAACAATTGGGTTATCTCATTAACTAATGGGATTACATTTTTATTACCAATATTTTTTGCGATATCAGATTCAAATATACCAGTCATTTCTGGATTAGTATCAACATAAATTGCAATTAGTTTTTTATTTAGAGCATTTGCTAAATGCATTAACCCTGTATCAACCCCGAATATAAACTCCGCATTTGATATTAACACTGTTAGTTTGGCATAATCAAAAACATTATCTGGCACATGCACATTATCAGAGTTAATAAATGCTTTTATCTCAAGAGCCTCAATTTTTTCTTGCTCGCTTCCAAATGGTAGTATAACTGATAAATTATGATTATTAATAAGATATACTGCTAATTTAGCCCAATACTCTTTGGGATACTTCTTACTTTCTTTAGAGGTAGCATGAAAGAAAATAACATAATGTTTTGCTATCTCATTGTCCGATGTTATCGAGTTTAATAGACCAAAATCCAAATTAGCAGTATTTATATTATAACCAAAAATCATAGAAGCAAGTACTCGGTTTTTTGTAATAGCTAATAATTGCTTACCAGTTTCAAAGCGTTTATTATACAAAAAGCATGCTAATTTTTCGCGAATAGAATTTTTACCAAGCCCATAAATATGACCATTGAAACATTTAGCTAAAAATGCACTTTTAATTAACCCTTGTGAGTCTATAATATAATCATACGTTTTAGTTTGTTTGCGCCATTGTCTAAAATTAGAAAACAACGATAACTTATCTTTTTTCCATTTACGCAGGGGGATACTAATAATATTATCTATTAATGGGTTTAACTTCACTAAATCTACAAAATTTTCATCAACTAACCAATCTATTGAAGCATCTGGTAAGTTTTTTTTAATATCATAGATCATAGGATAAGTATGAATAATATCCCCAAGAGATGACAAGCGTACAATTAGTATTTTTAGATTAGACTGCATTTATGGTTACCAAAGTGTTATTGGTGTATATTATACTATATTCAAATTATATATTAAATGAATTATGGCAAAAACAATTCGTTGTATGATCATTTACCATTCCTGATGCTTGCATAAAAGCGTAACAAATTGTACTACCTACAAATTTAAATCCACGTTTTTTCAAATCTATTGATAATCTATTTGATAAATCTGTAAAAGCTGGGATTTGTTCATGAGTATCCCAATTATTTATTATGGGGCTGTTGAAATCTAAACATTCCTAGTATGAAATTTGGTAAAATTATGTTAATTAAGATTTTAGCTTGGAGTATTTAAATGCATCAAACAGAGATAGTAAATTTAGAAGAGTTAGTACCACCGCATCATGTTTATCGTAAGTTTAATAATTTGTGGTCATTTACTAGCGTAGAAAAGCAATTATCATGCCTAGTTAATG
>CANMQR010000141.1 GCA_947499925.1 Neisseriaceae bacterium | reverse complement strand
CATGTTCTTCAAGCTTACTAACCACGTTAGCAATTGATGAAGCCTTTTGACCGATAGCTACATAAATACAAGCTACACCACTATCTTTTTGATTTATAATTGCATCAATAGCTACAGCAGTTTTACCAGTTTGTCTATCTCCAATGATTAACTCACGCTGACCACGACCAACAGGAACCATCGCATCAATAGCTTTAATACCAGTTTCTAAAGGTTGTGATACCGATTTACGTGAAATAACTCCAGGTGCTACTTTTTCAATAGGAGAGCTATGTTTGGCATTAATTGGCCCCTTACCATCTATAGGACGGCCAAGAGCATCAACCACACGACCCATTAGTTCAGGACCTACTGGAACTTCTAAAATACGTCCTGTACATGAAACCTCATCACCTTCGGTAATATGTTCATAATCACCAAGGATAACCGCACCAACTGAGTCGCGCTCCAAATTCATCGCCATACCATATACATTACCAGGGAATAGAATCATCTCACCCTGCATAACATCTGATAGCCCATAAATACGTACAATCCCATCAGTAACAGAAACTACAACCCCTTTAGTGCGGTAATCACTACCAGACTCAACCGATTGAATTTTCGATTTTATAATATCACTAATTTCGGAAGGATTTAAGTGCATGAATCACTCCTAACTTATAAGTTTAGTAGTCAGATTTAACAGACTACCTTTTATTGAGTAATCAATGACAGTATCATTGATTAATATTTTTATACCACCAATAAGATCTTGTTTAATCTCTACACTGGCAGCAATCGTTTTACCAAATTTTTTGGACAATGACTGTTCTATTTTTACTCTATCAGCATCGCTAATTGCATATGCAGATTGAATAACAGCCTTTGCCATATTACGATCGTCTTCTACTTTTTGCTCAAATAAAGTATAAATATCTGACAAAGATGACAATCTATCATTATCTTGAAGAGTTTTCAAGAACCGCTCTACTTGATTAGTTGGTTTATCCAAAAAGCCCTGTAATATTTCCAAGATTTTATTCTTGTCAAGTTCTGGGTTACTAACCAAGCTTGTAAACTGCTCACTTGAGGCAACTTCAGATAAAACATTAAGACTAGATAACCACTGATCAATAGTATTTTCTGACTTTGCTAGTTCAAATAGCGCGTTTGCATATGGGTGTGCCAAATTATTAGACATTATAAATCACAGCTCCGCCATTATAGTTGCCAATATTTTTTGATGCTTACTCTCATCAACTTCAGCCCTAAGAATTTGTTTAGCACCCTCAACGGCTAAAATAGCCACCTGAGAACGTAATTGCTCACGAGCTCTTACGAATTCTTGCTCAATTTGTGATTTTGCATCATTCAAAATCTTTTCAGCCTCAACACGTGAACGATCTTTTGCTTCTTCAACAATCTGATCAGCACGCTTTTCAGCATTACCCATGATTTCTGTTGCCCGAACCTGCACATGACGCAGCTCTTCAGCGACGCGAGACTCAGCATCAAGCAATTCTTGCTTACCTTTTTCTGCCGCAGCCAAACCACTTGCTATTTTGCCGGCTCTTTCTTCCAACATATTATTGAGTGGTGGCCAAACAAACTTCATAGTAAACAGGACTAAAATTGCAAATGTTATTGCCTGACCTAGCAACGTTGCATTAATATCCATGTTATTCTCCTTTAGCTTTTAGTTAAACATCGATATTAGTTATGCAGCTGTTTTTACTAAAGTTAAAGCAGTACTTAACAACGGATTGTTGAAAATAAATAACAAAGCAATACCAACGCCAATCATCGAAATTGCATCAAGTAGACCAGCTACAATGAACAATTTAACTTGTAGCATAGATACTAGCTCTGGCTGACGTGCAGCAGACTCAAGAAATTTACCACCTAATAAACCAAACCCAATTGCTGTTCCACAAGCAGCTAGACCAATCATAATTGCCGCAGCAATTGCCGATAATCCAGATACGTTAGAAATCAAAGCTTCCATAACTAAAAACTCCAAGAAAAATAAAAATACTCACCGCGAATTATATCAGAAGAAATCTATTCTAAGAACAATAAATTGCCCAAAATTGACGCCTTCTAAAATAAGACTAGTGCGCTTCTGTTGCCAAACTTAAATATACTATGGTTAAAACCATAAATAAGAAAGCCTGTAAAGTAATTATTAGGATATGGAAAATAACCCACGGACCACCTAATACCCACTGTACCCACCATGGTAATAACGCAATTAGGATGAAAACTAATTCACCTGCATACATATTACCAAATAACCGTAATGCTAAAGAAAGTGGCTTTGCCAACAATTCAATCAGCTGTAATAATAAATTAAGCGGAGCTAATTTAATGCCAAATGGCGCACTCACTAACTCAACAAGCCATCCGCCTACACCTTTAGCTTTAATTCCATAACCAATAATCAAGAAAAACACTGAAATTGACATTGCAAATGTTGCATTCACATCCGCTGAAGGCACCACACGCCATTTTTGTTCAGGATCAGCAAAATGGTGGTTGAAGAAATTAATCAAATCAACTGGCAACATATCCATTAGATTCATCAAGAATACCCAGCAGAAGATTGTCAAAGAAAGCGGAACTATTACTTTACTCTTACCACCATGATAAATATCTCTAACTTGAGAACTTACCATATCAAGAATTAGTTCAATAAACAACTGAAATTTACCAGGGTTTTCTACTTTAGCACGCCTTGCAACCATACTAAAAGCAAATACAAATATAAAACCAAGGATTAGAGAAACACAAAAAGTATCTAGATGAAGAGACCAAAAACCGCCAACTGGAGCATCAGAAAGCGCAACATTGTCATGTGTTAGATGATGAATTATATATTCTGTAGATGAAGCCATTTATATACCCGTAAATAAACTAATTCTTTATTAGGCTAACCCAATAACCGCTAATAGCGATTAGGTAGCCAATTAATAGCAGCAAGAAATTACATTGCCGATAAAAAATAATAACTAATGCAAATAAAATAAAATTTGCCAAAAATCTAAAAACCATAGCCTTCTGATGTCGCTTTAGTGCAACACTTGGATAGGCTACCACACCTTTTTTAAAAGCAAAAAAAGCGTAGACTAAAGTTGGCACCAAAACTAAAACACCACCCAAAAAGGCTGATATTGTACTATTATAACTCTTGCTAATAATAGCGACCAACAAAGTAAATATGAGTGTTAGTACAACCTCCCACAGAATAACTTTATTCCCTACAATTAGCTGCGAACTTTTGTAATTCATATGGGCGAGATTATACCATATGACTGTTGATTTCATAAAGAATTTATTTCCTTTTATTGTAGATTCAAGCATGAAATGCAACAGCCATTTTTTTTCGTTTAGCAATATTTACTGAAATACGTTGCAAATACTTATTTACAACCTCGTTAGGGGTTCTAAATTTAAGTGCTTTTCTTGGTCTGTTATTTAGGCTGTTTTCAATTT
>CANMQR010000140.1 GCA_947499925.1 Neisseriaceae bacterium | reverse complement strand
CTAACACAGTAATAATTGATGCAATTAAAAACCAAGGTGTTGTATTATTGAGATTGATTGAATCAAACCATTTATTTTGCTGTACCTTAATACCAATAATAAAACATACAATATAAGTTGGATAAAATCCAAGTTGCTGAAAGCCTAAAAAATTCCAAGTTGAAGTCTTTTGAAATAAGATAGTAAGAAATAAATTCAATGGAACCATAATTAATGCAAATAGTAATATGTTTTTAAATGATGGGAAGCTTTGAGTGTTAGTAGAATGTGGCTTTTTCTTATAAAGTACAAATAGAATACAAAATATTAAAAGTGTATAAGTAAACCAGGTAACACCCAAATCAATATTAAATTTTTTAAGATTATCAATATTCCAAATAATACTACCACCAAGATAATTAATAAAAGTATCTTTTCTATCAAAAAAATATTCTAAAATTTGCTGATAAAAAAATTCAATTAATAATACATTGATTAATATCGGAATACCTAAGCGTTTGAGTTTATCTATCAAGAACATTTGAGCACCTTTTTTGCTGTATGATGGCGTAATAAAAAATGCTGAAATTAAAAAAAATAACCCCATAAAGAATGATTGTTGAAATAATGTATAGCAACTTAAGATATTATTTTCAATCTCTGAGTCAATAGTCGGTAATTTAAATGATACATCACCGCTACCACCACAGGTAATAGCAACATGGTGTAATACTACTAAAATAATTAAAAACCATTTAAGGTTATCTAAAAAATAGGATCTTTCTTGTGCCACAAATTATTCCTTTATAAAAATGGAGATGAATTGTACTATACTAAGTAAGAAAGGTCAAGCCAAATACAATGCCCTAAAACCAATGTTAATTTAAATGGTTTTGCATGTAAGAATATGCGCTTATATTTATAGTTCATTTGCAAAATGTTGGGTGGTTTCTTTTTTTATCCAATCAATAAATAACTTAATTAATCCAGTATAAGTAACTGGTAAATGGTATAAATAAATTGGTACCAATGATGACCCAGGTTCAATATCTACCAGTTGTAGTTCACCATTTTCAACCTCTTTCTCAACTAAGAAATTTGGTGTCCAAATTAATCCTATACCTAGAACCGCTGCAGGTACTAAAGAAACACCTGCAAGTAACGTGTAGTTGCCGCTTACTTTTACTTTGGTATCATTAGCAAATACCCATTCATGGGTAGGTGTAACTACCTGATTAATTAAGCAGTTATGCTTCCTTAAATCTTCAGTAGTTTTAGGTATGCCGTGTTGTTTTAAATATTCTGGGGCAGCAAAAACACTTTTTTTAATTTGTAGTAGTCGATGGCGTACTAGTTGATGAGTGTTTATTTTAGTTTCACTAATTACTATGTCCATAGCTTTATCATATAGTTGAAACGGAGATTGATCATTAGTAATAATTAAATTAACTTTTGGGTGTTTTTGTAAAAATCGTGCAATTAAGGATAAAACTTTACCAACTTGAGCAAAACCTGGGATAGCTATTTTTATATCACCTTGAGGTTCAGCGGAAATATTATGAACTATATTGTACGCGTTTTTAATTTTATCCAGTATATTTATTGCTTCTTTTAGATATAAATCTCCGGCTGGTGTCAGGCAGAGCTGACGGGTTGTTCTAGTAAATAATACAACACCTAATTCAGATTCTAAGTTTTGAATTTGTTTGGTGACAACGGAAGTTGACAAATACAATTTACGTGCCGCTTGTGTAAAACTTTCACATTCAGCGACCGCAACAAAACTTTTTAAACAAGATACTGTATCTATTGCCATATTACCACCTGAAATATATGTATAATGATATCATACAAAACTATTATTAATACAAAATAATTCAGAAATTTATTATATTTCATTAATGTCGTATTTGTTTTATATTGGTTTGGAAAAATAATTTAATGCATATGTCATTTAAGCATATATCACCTAGTACTTTATACCCTCTAAAATGGTAGGTAAAAACTTTACGGAATATATTATTTGTTTTATGAAGTAAAATGGTGCTATGGGAATTTTTATAGGAGAGGTGTTAGAGTACACCCTGCATTAGCAGGGCGTATGTATGCAAATTATATTACCACTTGACTATTTTCATAGTATTGGTACCACCTACTTGATGAATATGATTACCCATAGTAAGTAATACAGTATCCCCGGATTTGATTAATTGAGCTTTGATAAGAGTATCTTTGGCATAATCAATCATTTCTTCAAGGCTTTTGGTCTTCCCAGATACGTATATAGGGTGTACATCACGGTAAAGCGCCATTAATTGAGCCGCTTTTTTGGAGTCAGTAATTGCATATACTGGGATACCACTATTTACTCGAGATAACCATAATGCAGTTACCCCTGATGTAGTAAGAGATACAATAGCACGTGCTTGGAGATGATAACTACTAAATAATGCCGACATAGCAATTGCTTGGTCGATATACTCGAATTTCTGGCCGCTAAAACTTAGTTCTATATTAATGTCACGGTTTTTTTCGGCTTCGATACAAGTACGTGCCATAGTTGATACCGCATTAACTGGGTAGGCACCACTTGCTGTTTCAGCAGATAACATTACCGCATCGGTTCCATCAAGTACAGCATTAGCGATATCAGATATTTCAGCTCTAGTTGCTACAGGGCTAGTTATCATTGATTCTAGCATTTGAGTTGCAACTATACTTAATTTATGATATTTCTGAGCACATTTAATCATTCTTTTTTGTAATGCTGGTACTTGGGCATCGCCAACTTCAACCGCTAAATCACCACGAGCAACCATTATTCCGTCAGATTCTTTAACAATATTGTCAAGATTGGTTATTGCTTCAACCCTCTCAATTTTGGATATAACAGAACAATGGCCGCCATGAGTGGCTAGTAATGTACGCGTCAATATAATATCAGTCGCATCACGTACAAATGATACCGCTAGATAATCAAGTTTTGATTCCGCAGCAAACTGAATATCAGCAAAATCTTTGGTAGTTAGAGCCGGAGCGGTTAGTCCACCACCTAATTTATTAATACCTTTATTATTACTTAGAATACCTTCTTGGATTACTATACAGTGAACTTGTTCACCAACTACCTTCTCAACTTTAAAGGCAATCTTTCCATCATCAAGAAGTAGAGTGTCGTCTTTAAATACATCTTTAGCTAGATCAGCATAATCAACTCCAACGATTTGGTCATTACCAAGCTCGGTATAGCTGCAATCAAGAATTAATTTTTGATTTGGTTTTAGAGTTACTTTGCCATCAGCAAATTTGGCAACACGAATTTTAGGGCCTTGCAGATCACCTAGAATTGCAACAGGCTTATTAAGCTTATCTGCAATTTTACGAATATTAGCGATATTTTCCTGATGAGACTCTCTTTTGCCATGTGAGAAATTGATTCGAAATAAATCAACACCACTATTAATGAGTTCTTCAATAACCTTAGGGTCGGATGAGGCTGGCCCCATAGTTGCAATAATTTTTGTTTTCTTAACCATATTTGGTAGTGGTG
>CANMQR010000139.1 GCA_947499925.1 Neisseriaceae bacterium | reverse complement strand
TCATTTGCCTCTATCATTTCAACTATCTTATTGTCAGCTTCATCAAATATTTTTGCAACTTGAATTATTCTTATAAGTGCTGAACTAGGTATTGGTATATATTGATTGGCTACTAGTATAAGTTCGGTATTGGTTCTGATTGCTGCCTTAAACAGTATTTCTTTTATTGGCTTGGGGCAAGCGTCGGCATCGATAAATAGTCGCATTGGGTCTCCATATTATATTAATATCATAGCCTAAATAGTGAATTTAGGGTACTTAAGACTAATTTTAACACAAGCAGGGAATGGTTTCGTGCTAAAATTGCGTATAAATTAAGTGTTTTTGTTAAGGGTTGAGGTTTTATGTCATCAAAGTTTGGGGTTTTGCTATTGTTGTCTTTAGGTGTAGTGGTAGGATGTGGAGTACCAAACCCATATAATCCAAATTATGAAAACCCATATAAGGGAGCTCAAATAAATAATACTGATGATAATAAAGTATTAGCCCAAAAAATTCAGAATGTTTTAGATGATACATATTCAGATTCAGCTGATACAGTAGTTTTGGCTGATCACTTCAATGTCTTAGTTGCAGGTGAAGTTGATAATGAAGCTACTAAAAATAAAATTGCTGATACAATAAAAGGAATTCCTTCAGTAAAAGAATATAATGATTATTTAACTGTACAAGCAGTAAAACCGACTTTATATAAAAACAAAACTGCGACTAAAAATGCACAATTACGGATAGATAATCAAGCGAATATCTCTTTACAGCACTTGCAAGTTGTAGTTGTTGCAGGTAGTGCTTATGTAATGGGTAATATAAAACCAGATCAAGTAAAAGATCTAAATGCTGCAATAGATGGTATTTATTCAATTGAAGGTGTTAATAATGTGGTTAACTTAACTAAGATAACCACTTATGCTGATACAGGTCATTCATTCTAAGAGTTAGGTTAGGGCATGGATCCCAGCCTGAGCTGGGACGACGAAGAAAAAGCTGGGATGACAGAAAAAAACTATGGTGACGGAAAAAAGATGATGACAGCGAACCCTATAGTATTGCAGCTAATTCTGCTCCTTGCTTAATTGCAAATTTAGCATCTAATTCATGTGCTTCAAAAGCCCCGCCAATCACATGTGATTGAACATTCTTAGCAGCTAGTTCAACTGCTAGTTTATTATAGCTATCTTGTCCAGCACAGATAATAATATTGTCTACGGCTAGAACAGAACGTTTACCATCTTTAATAAAATGTAGTCCAGTATCGTCTATCTTGGTATATTCTAAGTCCGAGAGCATTTTTACTTTATGTTTTTTTAATGATGCACGGTGTATCCAGCCAGTTGTTTTACCAAGTTTCTTCCCAAGTTTACCAGCTGTTCTTTGGCATAAATATATTTCTCGTGCTGTATGTGGTATAACTTTGTGGCTTAATAACCCACCTCTAGTACTAAGGGTATAATCAATCCCCCATTCTTGCATAAAACTTATTGCATCTGGAGTATCCAGTTTATTATGAAGTAGGTATTCGGCTACATCAAAACCAATTCCCCCAGCACCAATAATTGCTACTTTATCACCAACAGTTTTCTTATATTTAATAACATCAATATAACTTAGTACTTTAGGATGATTAATACCGTCTATTTTTGGGATTCTTGGGGTAATTCCTGTAGCGATTACTATCTCATCAAATTTTTCTGCAATTAACTTATCTGATGTAACTTCATGTCCAAGTTTGAGATTAATACCGTATTTTTCAATTTTGGTTTGATAATAGCGTAGTGTTTCATAAAACTCTTCTTTACCTGGGATTTGTTTGGCAATATTGAATTGCCCACCAATACTATTTTCTTTATCAAATAACGTAACGTTATGACCTCGTTTGGCGAACGTAACTGCACTTGATAACCCAGCAGGACCAGCACCCACAACTGCTATGTTTTTGGTATTAGTTGTCTTAGTGTAAATTAGTTCTGTTTCATGACATGCTCGAGGGTTGACTAAACATGAGGCTACCTTACCCGCAAAGACGTGATCAAGACAAGCTTGGTTGCATCCGATACAAGTATTTATTTCGTTACTTCTATTAGACATAGCTTTTACCACGAAGTTACTATCTGCAAGCATTGGGCGCGCCATAGACACCATATCAGCTTCACCTTTGGCTAAAATTTCTTCAGCTTTATCTGGAGTGTTAATTCGATTGGTAGTAATTACTGGTATTTTTACTTCACTACGGATCTTTTGGGTAGTAAATGTGAAGGTACCTCTTGGTACCATTGTAGCAATTGTTGGTATTCGTGCTTCATGCCAACCAATTCCGGTATTAATTATAGTTGCTCCAGCTTTTTCTATTTCTTTAGCAAGAGTAACTATCTCCTCCCAAGAGCTACCATTTTCTATTAAGTCCATAAGAGACAAACGATAAATAATTATAAATCTAGGTCCTACTTTTTCACGAGTGAGTCTTACGACTTCTAGTGCAAAACGCATACGATTTTCGTAGCTGCCACCCCATTTATCAGTGCGTTTATTAGTTTTTTCAACCAAAAATTGATTAATAAGATATCCTTCAGACCCCATTATTTCAACTCCATCATAACCAGCATCTTGAGCTGACAGGGCGCAGTTAGCATAGTCATTGATTGTGTTTTCAATCATAAAAGATGGCATACGCCATGGTTTAAATGGGCTAATGGGTGATTTTATAGCAGAAGGTGCAACTGCTAGTGGGTGAAAAGCATAGCGACCAGCATGGAGGATTTGAAGTGCTATTTTGCCACCTTCAGCGTGAACTGCATTTGTGATGAGTTTGTGCTTTTCGATTTCTTTCTTGGTAGTTAGTTTGGATGCAAAGGGCGCAACCCATCCTGAAATATTTGGAGCAACCCCGCCTGTTACAATAAGCCCAACACCACCTTTGGCACGCTCTTTATAAAAAGCAGCTAATTTGTGGAAGCCATTTTTTTCTTCTTCAAGACCGGTATGCATAGATCCCATTAATACGCGGTTTTTTAGAGTTGTAAAGCCTAAGTCAAGTGGTGAGAGAAGGTGAGGGTATTTGCTCATAATTGTCCTATCATTGTATTAGTTTGTCATAAGTAGTTATAGTAGCATAAAATTAAGCTAGATGTTAGAGCAAAAAGTGTCTAATTCAGGTTATAATCTCTACATATTAAAAATGATGGGATACATTCATGCTGATAATCTTATATATTCTACTAGCTATTATTATATTACTTCAATTATTTGGAATACTTAAAAAGCCTCCAATAGATAATAATCTTATTCAAAGGCTTGATAGTTTGCCTGAATTAATTAAAGAAAAAACTAATAGTGTGGTTTTAGAAAATAATCAAAAATTATTAAATGGAGTAAATTTGCTAGGTGATGGGATTCAAAAAGAATTCAGTAAATTACAAATAGAGGTTTTAAGTCGCTTAAATCAAAATAATGAGAATTTACTTAATAAGTTTAATCAATTAAATACTGATATTAAAACAAATCTAAATACTGATGTGGGTAAATTGGTAGAGACTT
>CANMQR010000138.1 GCA_947499925.1 Neisseriaceae bacterium | reverse complement strand
CTTCATATAGTTTTTCACCAGGACGTAGGCCTGTGAATTTTATTTCTATGTCACCATCTGGATTTGTAGCATTTTTTAAACTAAATCCGCTTAGATGTATCATTCGTGTTGCTAGATCAACTATTTTTACAGGTTCACCCATATCTAAAACAAATACTTCACCACCTTCAGCCATATTACTTGCCTGAATTACTAATTCTACAGCTTCAGGTATAGTCATAAAAAAGCGAATTATTTTGGGATGGGTAACTGTTAGCGGGCCACCATGTTTGATTTGTTCTCTGAATAATGGTACAACAGATCCTGAAGAACCAAGTACATTGCCAAAGCGAACCATAGTAAATATGGTGTGGGAGCTCTTGCTATTAAAAGCCTGAAGTACCATTTCAGCCATTCTTTTACTTGCACCCATTATATTGGTTGGACGCACTGCTTTATCAGTTGAAATTAATACCATAGTATCTACTTTATATTTCATAGCAGATGCTGCAACTACATAAGTTCCAATAACATTGTTTTTAATTCCAGAGAGTGGGTTAAATTCAACTATAGGTACGTGTTTATAAGCAGCTGCATGATATATGGTATTTACTTTGTAATTTTTAATTATTGATTCAACAAGAGCTTCATCAGTGACTGAGCCTAAAATATCTATTTTGGGTATATTGGGGGAATTTAGTTTGAGTTGTCTATCTATCGTATAAAGTGCGAATTCTGAAGCATCAAATAAAATTAATAATCTCGGGTATAATGCTGCAATTTGCCTAGAAAGTTCAGTACCGATAGAACCACCAGCGCCAGTTACTAAAACTACTTTATCTAAGATATTGTTTTGTAGTAATTCAATATTAGCAGGTATTTCTTCTCGTCCAAGCAAATCTTCAATCTCAACTTCTTTTATATCGTTAATAGTAACTTGCCCACTAATTAGATCTGACATACCAGGTAGGGTTTTTATTTGGATTGATAATGGTTCAATTAGGTTTATAATTTCACGACGACGTGAATTGGTAGCTGAGGGAATAGCTAGTAAAAGTTGATGAATATTATTACTTTTAATAATACGGTTTAGATAAATTGGATTATATACCGTAACACCTTTAATTGTTGAGCCCAATTTGGTTTTGTCGTCGTCAAAAAAAGCTATAGGGTTATATTCGCGGCCATTTTGAAGCACCATACAAATTTGTACTCCAGCAGCTCCAGCACCATAAATAGCTACATTGGTTTTATTGCTAGAGCTGAAATTACGTAAAATACCACGTAAAACAAGCCGAGTGCCACCAATATAAGCTAGGGCAAATATCCAGAAGATTATAATTGAGGTCTTGGGGAATGAATAAATTTGTCCGAAATGAATAACATTAACTAAAATTAATACTGATAAACTAACTCCAAAAAAAACTATAGCAACTACTTTTTCATCAAAATATTTTAGAACTGCACGGTATAAACCAAAATATATAAAAATAGGTATAGTCCATAATGGAAGAGCAAGAAATAGCCATAAATGATGATCTAATTTATGATCCCAGTTACCACCTAGTCTAAGTAGAACTGAAGTAAATAATGCTAATGGAAGCAATATAAAATCCATAAACAGTAATGCTTGTATATTTCTGGATTTTAATTGAGAAAAAGCACGAATTAAATATTTTTTAAATTTTCGGTACATATTTTATATCTTGTTGATTATCTTATTAAGCAGAAATTATAGCACCTCTTAGATGCTGTTTGTTGTACAATGATAAATTATGTTACTAACAATAATTATTAACTTATCCACACCCCTATGCACATAAAATATGAATAACTATTTTAGTAGTATTAAATTCAGTTACTTATATGCTAAGTAACCAAATATTTCATGGTACATTATTGATACTTGGAATATAGCTCCAGCGTTTGGTATCATTGATAAAGTCGGAATTGTTGCATTTATATTACTATAGTAGTTTGTTGAAGCTGCGGTTGGGTTTAAGCCGTACTTCTTAAATAACATCATTGCTCTTCTCATGTGGTATGCTTCGGTTACTAAGACTATGTTATGAATATTTTGGGCTAATAATAGATTTGCAACAAATTCCGCATTCTCTTTAGTATTACGCGAGTTGTTTTCTACAAGTATTGGATTTTTTACGCCAAAAGAGTTTATAAGTACGTCTTTCATAATGGCGCCTTCTCGAAATTTACCAGTATAGCCACCTGAAGTAACTATAAGTTTCTTAGGATATTTTTTTGCAAGATATGCTGTATACTGTAGGCGTATTAATGTGTTTCTATTAACGCTAATTCCTGACTCATATTCAAACCCGTTACCGTTTACTCCACCGCCGATGACTACAATAGCATCATTTGCCTTCAGTTGAGTCATTTCAAGTGGAGGAAGCTCTCGTGACTTAGTGAGTATATAAGCTGTTAGGGGTAGAGATTGTATGTATAGTGAAAGTATACCAATAATTAGAATTGTAAAACCTGTTTTACGAAAGAATCGTAGTAGCAGTAATCCAAAAATCATTATTAATATTGAGTTTAATGGTGGAAAAACCAAAGATTGTAGTAAGCGATGCACAATAATTAATGACATAAAAAACTTCCAGATCCCTTAAAATGTCGTTCTGTAAGGAGTATATCATATTTTGGTATATTTAGTATCAACAAGTTTAGAGGGTTAATCAAATGTCAAAGGTTGCTTTAGTTACTGGTGGAATGGGTGGTTTGGGTGTTGCAATGTGTAAATCATTAGCAAAAGATGGTTATACCGTAGTTACTACTTATTCCGGAAATGAAGAGAAATGCAAAAACTTTCTAGATACAACTAAAGCTGAGGGTTTTAATTTTAAAGCTTATATTTGTGATGTATCAAAATATGATTCATGTATAAAAGTTGTCGCTAAGATAAAAGCTGAGGTAGGCGCTGTAGATGTTTTGGTAAATAATGCCGGAATTACAAGAGATGGACAATTTAAAAAGATGACTAAAGAGTCATGGGATGCTGTAATTAATACTAATCTAAATAGTTTATTTAATATGACAAAACCAGTTCTTGATGGTATGCTTGAAAAAGGATTTGGTAGAATTATAAATATTTCTTCAATTAATGGGCAAAAAGGGCAGTTTGGTCAGGTTAATTATTCTGCAGCAAAATCTGGTGTTCATGGATTCACAATGGCATTAGCTCAAGAAGTTGCCAAAAAAGGGATCACTGTAAATACAATTGCACCAGGCTATATAGCAACAGCAATGGTAATGGCAGTTCCTGAAGAGGTTAGAAACAAAATTATAGCAGGAATTCCAGTTGGGCGTTTGGGTACACCTGAAGATATAGCAGGGCTAGTTAGCTATATAGCTTCAGATGCTTCAAGCTTTATGACTGGGGCTGAGATAGCTATAAATGGTGGCCAACATACAATGTGATCTGCATAAACATTTATGAGTACTAACTGTGGTGTAATTCGCAAGTTGTAAAATAAGGTGCGACAAAAAAAATAGCAAAGGTTAGATGGTTCAGTTTACAATTTTAATGACAAAATTAGAATTGAAGGGACTG